>JABDFW010000002.1:110000-120317 GCA_013286305.1 Bacteroidota bacterium | reverse complement strand
TTCCGTATTCAGATCAGCCGGTTCAGCTTTCTTATCATTTCAACAACCTCACCATATCTTTTACTGTCGTCGATCTTTCGGATGGGCCGGCAAATGACTATTATTACAGGTTTGATAATAAAAAAGAGTGGATTGCTTTAGGCCATCAGCGGCAAATAAATTTTTATAATCTTTCGCCCGGCAGCTATATTTTTCATGTTAAAGCTAGAGGAATCAACGGCTTATGGACTTTAGATGAGGCCACACTTTCCTTTATGATAGCAACACCATTCTGGAGAACCTGGTGGTTTATTTTTATCTCGATCGCTGTGGTTTTTAATGTAGGGTGGCTATTGTACCGGTATCGTATCCGGCAACTGCTGAGTATTCAAAAAGTAAGGAACAAAATAGCTACAGACCTGCATGATGATATTGGTTCAACATTAACCAATATTAATATACTTGCCGAGTTAAGTTCAGCCAGTATAAACGATAAACCAAAAGTGTCTGATTTTCTTCATCGTATATCTGAGGAAGTAAATGCAACGAGCGAATCTTTGGATGATATAGTTTGGAGTATTAATACCAATAATGACAGTTTTAATGAAATGGCTGCACGTATGCGCCGTTATACAGCCGACCTGTTTGAATCGGCCGGGATAAAGTACGATATTTTATTTGATGATAAGCTGGCTGATAAAAAATTGCAAATGGAACAACGCCGGGATATATATCTCATTTTTAAGGAGGCTATAAATAATATTTACAAACATGCTGACGCAAAACAGGTAAAAGCATCATTGTATTTGCATGACAGAAAGCTTGTTATGAATATACAGGATGATGGTAAAGGATTTGATATAAAATTGCCAACAGACAGAAATGGATTGAAGAATATGAGGGCAAGAGCCCAAAAGTGGAAAGGCAGTTGTAATATAATTTCATCACCTTCAGGCGAAACAACTGTTAGAATTACGATCACGGTTTAAGTAGTATCACTCAAATGAGGTATATACTATTTATTTTAATACCTGTAACTTTAACCATAATGCCCATAAGAGTACTTTTATTTGAGGATAACAATAAGTTAAGAGAATCTCTTTCTTATCTTATTGACAATGCCGAAGGCTTTACGGTTGCAGGTGATTACAGTAACTGCAATGACGCTTTCAACATTACCAGGGATATAAAGCCCGATGTAATATTAATGGACATAGATATGCCGGGACACAGCGGTATAGAGGGGGTTGCAATGGTTAAAGAAGCAAATCCCGCTACAGCTGTTATAATGTACACTGTGTTTGAAGATGATGATAAATTATTCCAGTGCCTGTGTGCCGGCGCTAACGGCTACCTGTTAAAAAAAACCCCTCCGGGCAAATTATTTGACGCAATACACGATGTAATGAATGGGGGAGCCCCCATGTCGCCAAATATTGCACGCAAAGTGCTTGCTACCTTCCAGCACAAGAGCCAGGCGAATGAATATAACCTTTCCCCAAGGGAAATAGAAGTGCTGCAACTGCTAACCAAAGGGTATAGCATAAAAATGATAACCTCCGAGTTGGGGATGGCATTTGATACCGGGCGGTCCCATCTTAAAAATATTTATCAGAAATTGCATGTGAATTGTGGAAAGGAGGCCATAGCCAAGGCTTTGAAAGAAAGAATATTGTAAAAGAGAGTCTCCCGGCCTTCTGCCTTATTATGCCGGTTAATGCAGGCATGTAGCTCCTGTTCAGCCAATCATCATCTATCCACTACAATTTGACTTTAGTTTGTATCTTCAATGCTAAATCAAAACTTTCTTTTCCAGTGAATAGAAGAAATTTTCTCAAAAACGGTTCGGGGGCAAGCCTGGCTATAACAGCGATTGCGCTTGCCGGATGCAATGCACCAACCGCCGATACTGCAAAAAAGAACAGTGAAGCCTCAGCACAAACGCCTGATGCTAACGATTTTGCCCTAAACGAGGTAACCATTGACTTGCTGCAGCAAAAAATGAAAAGTGGCGAATACACTTCGCGCTCAATAACAGAAATGTATTTAAAACGGATTGAAGCCATTGATAAAAATGGCCCAAAGCTTAACTCGGTGATAGAATTAAACCCCGACGCACTAACTATTGCTGATAGCATGGATAATGAGCGAAAGGCAGGTAAAGTACGTGGCCCTCTGCATGGCATACCAATTTTAATAAAAGATAACATTACCACAGGGGATAAAATGATGACCACCGCTGGCAGCCTGGCACTGGAAGGCCATGTGGCAACAAAGGATGCGTTTATTGTAAAACAATTAAGGGACGCGGGTGCTGTGTTGCTTGGTAAAACCAACTTAAGTGAATGGGCTAATTTCCGGTCGTCACGATCTACAAGCGGGTGGAGCAGCAGGGGAGGGCAAACAAAAAACCCCTGCATATTAAACCGTAACCCATCAGGCTCAAGTTCGGGCAGCGGGGCGGCAGTAGCTGCCAACCTTTGTGCTGTGGCAATTGGCACGGAAACGGATGGTTCGGTTATTTCTCCATCTTCTTTTTGTGGCATTGTTGGTATTAAGCCAACCGTAGGCTTGTTAAGCCGCAGCGGCATTATACCTATTTCAAAAACACAGGATACTGCCGGCCCAATGGCGAGAACGGTGAAAGATGCGGCCATTTTATTGGGTGCATTGACTGGTGTGGATGTGGAAGATGCGGTTACTAATGAAAGTAATGGAAAAACAGAAAAAGACTATACAAAATTTCTTGACGCAAACGGACTGAAAGGAAAAAGGATTGGTATAGAAAAATCATTTCTTAAGGGGCACGAGGGTGTAGTTGCATTATATAACCAGGCAATAGATATCTTAAAAAAACAGGGTGCTATTGTAATTGAAGTAGAATTACGCAAAGCGCTGGATAAAATTGGTAATGCTGAGTTCATTGTATTGCAATACGAGTTTAAAGATGGGTTGAATAAATACCTCGCGGGCACCAACGCCAAAGCAAAGACCCTTGCAGACGTTATTGCTTACAACAGTGCCAACGAAGCAAAGGCAATGCCTTATTTTAAACAGGAAACATTAATAAGCAGCAATGCAAAAGGCGGCCTGAACAGCAAGGAGTACACTGATGCGTTGGCAAAAACAACTGGCACCCGCAAGATCATTGATGATATGATGAAGCAAAATAAATTAGATGCAATCTGTGGTACCAGCACAGGGCCGGCCTGTTGCACAGACCTTATAACCGGTGATTATGATACAGGATTTTATTTTTGCCCGCCTGCCGCAATGGCCGGCTACCCGCATATTACCGTACCCATGGGTACCGTATTCGACCTGCCGGTAGGGTTTTCTTTTTGCGGTACCGCTTATAGCGAAGGTCCGTTATTAACGTTGGCCTATGCCTTTGAACAGGCATCTAAAAAAAGAGTGCCACCAAAGTTTTTGAAGAATTTTGAGGGATAGGGATTTTTACCACATAGACTCATAGGAAACATAGAAACACATAGAAAACTTAGTTAAGTTATATCTTAACTATTGATCTATCCTTAACCTTCTTTGTGCCCTAATTTTTACCATAGTTGTTATGTTCCTCATTTTTTTTGATTTCTATGTGCCCCTATGTTTTCTAATGTGGCTATGTGGTGAGAAAAATCTATGTGGCGTACTTCTTACTTCAGCTTCGCATCCAAATAAGCAATTTCTTCCTTTATTGCTTTGGCATTGTTACCTGCCGATTTTTTTGAAGCGCTTTTCTTATCTTTCAAATCCCCGAGGGCATTCGTTATTTCATCAGTTAGCTCCTGCCCGTAAGCGGTAGCCTTGTTGCGAAAGTTGATAACAGTATCTACGCCCTTTTTAAAATTGGGTACGTTGTTTACATTATTAAGATAGGTGATAAAATTAAACACTTCATTGAACTTTTTAGTTATTGGTGCGCCTGCAAACCTGTTATACATCTCATCAAAATCCGCATCTGTTTTTGCTGTTAATTCTACCTCTTCTATTGTGTTTTCCAAATCGCCCCTGGCGTCTTTTTTCAATTCCGGCAATAAAGCTATGGCCTTCGCATCATCAATAGCGTCCAGCGCACCAAGTGCGGCACCTGCAATGCTGTAGGAAGAATCTTTTGTTGCCGCAACAAAAAAATCTTCGTAAGATTTATTTTTCAGGTCACCCATGAGATCTATCGCGCTCGCTTTAACCAGGGTACTGGTGTCAGTTTTGGCCATCGCTTCAACCTTTGCAATGAATGATTTATCAAGTTTTCCTGCTTTTAAGCTTGAAAGAATATGTTTTCGTAAAAGTGGCCTTTGATCATTAAATGCATACATCAGCAGGGCTTTAGCGGAATCATTCTCAAAATGGTCAAGGCAAAAATCTACGGCCTCCCTTCTGTCCACATAATTTGTTGCATGCTTATATTGATAAGCAAATTCATCAAGCCCTTTATGGTCTTCTTTATTAGCTAATAAAGTCTTATCTGCATCAACATTTATAAGGTCAGGTCTTGATTTCACCGGAAAGGAGAACGTATCATTTCTATTGTTTATCCAAACATCGTATCGCTTTTTATCTGCACCCTGGTAAACATCTATTGCCAATGGCATGCTGAATATTTTATTGATTTCTTGTTTTTGGTTGATGAACACTTTTTCTGTTTGCGTCGCTGCATTGTATTGATAGCTTATATCAAGATCGGGCTGTCCGCTGCCATAATACCATTCGTTAAAAAACCAGTTAAGGTCACGGCCGCTAACCTGTTCAAGCGCCAGCCGCAGTTGTTGCGCTTCGCCGGTGCCAAATTTGTTGGTGGCCAGGTACAAATTAAGCCCTTTAAAAAAAGCGTCGTCACCTAAATAATGCCGGAGCATATTCAGTATCCTTCCGCCTTTTTGATAGCTTACCGCATCAAAAGGATCCTCCTTATCACGGTAATAAAACCGTACAAGGTCTTTATCATCGTCGCCGGAGTTTAAGTACTCGCCCATCGCCTTATAATTGTACTCATCTGCATTGTCCTTACCATATTTATACTCCCTCCATAAATACTCGCTGTAGTCTGCAAAGCTTTCATTCATGGTTATATTGCTCCAGCTTTCGCAGGTTACCAGGTCGCCAAACCAATGGTGAAACAATTCATGGGAAACATAGTCCTCATATTTATTTCCATCCGTTAACTCCCGCGCATTTTGCTGCAGGGCATCAGTGTGCAGGGTGGCTGTTGTATTTTCCATGGCCCCGCTTACATAATCGCGGCCTGTTATCTGGTCATATTTCGGCCAGGGGTATTCATAGTTAAGCCTCTCTGAAAAGAATTTCATCATCTCAGGCGTCAGCCCAAAAATTTTCCTTGCAACGGGCGCATATTCTTTCTCAACATAATAATTCACTTCCTTGCCTTTGTATGTGTCTTTAACAATGGCATAATCACCTACACCCATAAAAAATAAATATGGAGCATTGGGCATATCTAATTTCCATGTATCTGCGCGCGTACCATCCGCATTTTTTTTCTGGTTTATAAGAAGGCCGTTACTAAGCGTAACATATTTATCCGGAACCGTCATGGTGATCTCTTCCGTGGTTTTCTGATTTGGCTTGTCAATCGTGGGAAACCATACGCTGTTTGATTCGGTTTCGCCCTGTGTCCATATTTGGGTAGGCTTATCTTTATCTTCACCTTTAGGGTTAATAAAGTACAATCCTTTATCGTCGGTTATAGCCGCACTTCCGGCTGATCTATATTCATTCGGTTTTGATACATAGTCAATATAGATCGTATATTTTTCGTCTTCTTTGTAGGTTTTGTCAAGGGTTATAAAAAGTATGGAACTATCATAATCATAATGAAGAGGGGTTCTTTTTCCATCTTTTACTAAAGACACTTCGTTTATATTCATTCCTTTTGCGTCAAGAGAGAGTGAGTCTGTTGCATAAAAATGCGGATGAAGGGTAACCCATTCTTTGCCGTACATATAGGCTTTATCGTAATCAAACTTTACATCAAGTTTCGTATCAACCAGGTCGTTGATCTTTGTTGCAGATGCACGGTATATTTTCTTCCAGGATTGATCTCTGCTTGCTGTAACAACAACCTGTGCAATGGTTGTATAGCCGGTTAAAATAAAAAGAACAGGCAATAATCTCTTCATGCGTCTTTTTTTGCGGGTAAATTTAGCAATGTGCGAATTTCTTTTAATAAATACTTTATAAAAGGTTAAAATGGTATAATTGTAGATATACTAAAACATAAAAATTCGTTGATAGTTCAGTTTAAGTGAGATTTTCGAGTATGGTTGAACATGGGAAATTGAAGCCTTTTTACTGTAGTTTTGTTTAAATAATGGTTTGAATGAAAAAAATAGTTTTTGTGCGCCTGTTTGTTTTTATGGTGGGGGTGATTATTGCAACCAAGGTTTCGGCGCAACATTTCATTGTTATTCAGTCTGATGAAAAGCAACCGTTTACCGCACAGATAAACGGCATTTCCTTCAATTCGGCAAAAAATGGAAATTTGCGTATATCTGATGTAGCGGCAGGTAACTACAATTTAATTATAAGTTTTACAGGTAATAAATATCCGCCTCAAAATTTTACATGCACAATTGATAAAAATGATGAAACGTATGCTTTAAGAAATTTAAAAGAGGGGTGGGTATTAAAGAATATAAAAAACAACCAGGTAATAAGGCCGTCAAATGCTCTTGCACAGGGTACAACGGAAAACCCTGAACCGCCGGTAATAAACGTATTTGCTCAAATGCTTGCCCAGGTTGTGAATGACCCAGATCTTTTAAAGCCCACTGTTTGGGTAATAAATACGCATGTTAATATATTAGACTCTAATGTAAATGAAAACGCTGCCCTTGGCCAAACCGACGATACAGTGCCTTATCAACCATCTACTGCCGGCGTAATAAAAGCATCTGAAACACCTGTTAAAGAAGGCACCGAAATGGTATTTGTAGACTTTAATTCCACGGGGGGAGATACCATTCATGTTATAATACCCTCAACAGAAAATGCAGGCAGCAGCGGCGATTCTTCCGTATCTCCCCAGGCAAATAAGGTAACAGGCGAAGTTAATAATAATGATACCTCATTAAGTAAGCAAACTTTACCTGTAACAGATACAGTTGCTGCCAATATGAATAATATTCCTATTGTAAACAAGAAGGCTGACGTTGTTAATAATACTTCACTTGCTGTTGATACACCAGGCAATAAACAATACAGTAATCCTTTCTTTAGCCAGGCTGACGGCTCGAAAAAAAGTGTTGACAATTCTTCAGTAACGCAGGATTCAACATCAACAATCCAACCTTTAAGCGATAATACGCTTAAAGCCATGGTTAAGGAGGATTGCAAGAAGATGATGACCGATGCTGACCAGGAAAAACTAAAGCACAGAATATATCTTGAAACAGATGTAACCAAAGCTATTGCGCAAACAAAAAAATTCCTGGATGGCAGGTGCATTAATACTGCACAGGTTAAAGAACTTGCAAGTTTTTTTCTAAGTGATGACGACAGGTTTAATTTTTTGCAGGCGGTTTATCCTTTTGTATATGATTATGGTAATTTTGGCTCGTTAGCGTCTTATATGATTGACAATAAATACAAAGTCCTGTTTAGGGCAATGCTAAAATAAACCCTGCCATGCCCCGTTATTTTCTGGAAGTTTGTTACAAAGGCACACATTATAGCGGTTTTCAACTGCAGGAAAACGCAGTAAGCATACAATATGAAGTGGAGAAAGCGTTGAATATTTTTTTTCACCTTCCCCCGGCTGAATTAGGGAATCCTAAAGGCAGGACAGGCGTAAAACTCTTCGTTTCTTCCCGTACAGATACGGGTGTGCACGCATTGCAAAATTTCTTTCATTTTGATACTGACTTTGTTTTCACCCCAAAGCATATATATAATTTAAACTCATTGTTGCCGGGTGATATTGCTGTTGTTAATATTTACCCTGTTAGTGCAGATGCACATTGCCGCTTTGATGCCATATCCAGGGAATACAAATATTATACTTATCAAAAAAAGGATCCTTTTCTTGCAGACAGGGCTTATTATTATCCCTTTAAACCCGATATAAACAAATTGAATGAATTGGCGGCATTAATAATAGGGGAGGCGGATTTTTCGGCTTTTTCAAAGCGCAAAACCAAAGTAAAAACCTTTACCTGTACTATTCATCACTCAATATGGCGGGAAGAAGATGGCTGCCTTGTTTATTACGTTAAGGGCAACCGCTTTTTAAGAGGCATGGTAAAAGGATTAGTGGGCACTATGCTTAAAGTTGCAAAAACTGATAACTATACCGGCAATTTCAAAAATATTATTGCTTCAAAAGATTGTACGCAGACCGATTTTTCCGCCCCTTCACACGGGTTATTTTTGGCGAAAGTTAATTACAGGGATGGGTATTTTGAGGGGGGGCATTATTTGTCCCTAATCTAAGTTAATATTATCTTTGACAGGAATGTTTGCAGGATGAAAATCAAAGAAATTATTAAAATTATTGAAACTGACGGATGGTATTATACAAGACAAAGCGGAAGTCATAGACAATTTAAGCATCCAGTTAAAAAAGGAACAGTGACAGTTGCGGGGAAACCCAGTGATGATTTAGACAAAGGAACACAAAATAGTATTTTGAGGCAAGCGGGGTTGAAATAATTGGTTAAATTTTAATTATAAAGAAGCTATGGAAAAGTATATTGTGGTGATTGAAAAAGCGAAAAATAATTATTCAGCTTTTTCGCCTGATGTGTTGGGGTGTATTGCAACAGGTGCCACTGTAGAGGAAACATTATCTGAAATGCGGGATGCGTTGCAAATGCATTTTGAGGCTATTATGGATGATGGAGAAGATATACCTCAACCCAAAGGCCTTGCTTACCATATTGCCAATAATGTTTTTAAACCTGGCGAGATTGCGGATGAATATTTTATAACAGAAATAGAAATGCCTGTTCAACAACATGCCTGATGTTGGTATCGCAGATTTTTGGGTTTCCGAAAGCAGGCTGTTTTTATTTCAAGTTAATTACAGCAAAGGCTACTTGCAAAATGGTTTGGTATAGCTGCTTTGCTTAGTTACAGCCGCGGATAAACAATGCGTGATATGTTAACAGGCCAGTGTTAATAAAAATGAGGATAATTTTTTTGATTCCTGAAACCCTTATCCAGCTTGTATTTCAGCTATTAGTGTCAATTTAACTTTTAAAAACATTTGCCAGTAAAGTTTTCACCCTTATCTTTGCACCCGCTTAAGAAAAAAGCATTGCTCTTTTAAAGGATAAGAAAAGAAAAAGGTAAAAGATTTTTAAAGAAAAATTTGGTACTGAAAAATTCACTCTTATCTTTGCACCCCGCTTCAAAAAAACGAAGCAAGATCATTGAAACATAAGGCGTTACAAATTAAATTCAAAAGTATTTTGAATGATGTGTAAAGCGTCTTATATTTGCAGCCCGAATAAACTTTTTTGCAGTTCGGGTAAAATAAAAAGTTCTTCGAAAGCGCTGAAAATAAATTCAGAAAGATTTGGTGAAACGAAAAACTCCCTTACCTTTGCAAACCCAAATAAAAAGGGACGGGTTTAAAGCAGAAGTTCTTAAAAAATAAGATGTTACGTAAAGGCGGTAAAAAAGGTTCAACTCCTTAAACATCACAGTAGTTCTTAAATTCCCTTTAGGAATAAGGGCTCAAGTTCTTTGAAAGATTGGAAGCAACAGTACGTAAATTGTCCGATGCAAATCGGATGTCTACGGTAAGATTAAGAGCGTACACAAAATTAAATCAGACGTTAATTTCGATTTATTGAGATTGATAGTCAGATCAAACAACATTTACAATGGAGAGTTTGATCCTGGCTCAGGATGAACGCTAGCGGCAGGCTTAATACATGCAAGTCGAGGGGCAGCACAAATAGCAATATTGGGTGGCGACCGGCAAACGGGTGCGTAACACGTACACAACTTTCCGTTAAGTGGGGCATAGCCCGGGGAAACCCGGATTAATACCCCGTAATATATAGAAAAGGCATCTTTTTTATATTATAGGCTTCGGCCGCTTGATGATGGGTGTGCGGCTGATTAGGTAGTTGGCGGGGTAACGGCCCACCAAGCCTTCGATCAGTAGCTGATGTGAGAGCATGATCAGCCACACGGGCACTGAGACACGGGCCCGACTCCTACGGGAGGCAGCAGTAAGGAATATTGGTCAATGGGCGAAAGCCTGAACCAGCCATGCCGCGTGGAGGATGAAGGTCCTCTGGATTGTAAACTTCTTTTATTTGGGACGAAAAAAGGGAATTCTTTCTCACTTGACGGTACCAGATGAAT
>JABDFW010000002.1:0-107500 GCA_013286305.1 Bacteroidota bacterium | reverse complement strand
GTGGGGGCAGACGCGAAACTTTGTGATCTATCCATGGGCAGGTTGAAGGTGGAGTAACATCTACTGGAGGACCGAACCCGTTAACGTTGAAAAGTTCTGGGATGACCTGTGGATAGGGGTGAAAGGCCAATCAAACTGAGAGATAGCTCGTTCTCCCCGAAATGTTTTTAGGAACAGCCTCGGATATAAAGAAGTATGATAGAGGTAGAGCTACTGATTGGGCTAGGGGGCTTCACCGCCTACCAAACCCTGACAAACTCCGAATGCTATCATATATCTCCGGGAGTGAGGCTGCGGGCGCTAAGGTCCGTGGCCGAGAGGGAAATAACCCAGATTAGCAACTAAGGTCCCTAATACGTAGTTAAGTTGATCAAACGAGGTGAGACTTCTATAACAGCCAGGATGTTTGCTTGGAAGCAGCAATTCATTTAAAGAGTGCGTAACAGCTCACTGGTCGAGAGGTCTTGCGCGGAAAATAATCGGGCATCAAACTACGAACCGAAGTTCTAAGATAGTTCACCTTGCGTGAATCATCGGTAGGGGAGCATTGAAACAACATAGAAGCTGATGGGCGACCATTGGTGGAGTGGTTTCAAAAGAAAATGTAGGCATAAGTAACGATAATTAAAGTGAAAAACTTTAACGCCAAAAGTCTAAGGGTTCCTGATCAACGTTAATCGGATCAGGGTTAGTCTGGTCCTTAGGAAAACCCGAAAGGGGCATCTGATGGAAAAAAGGTTAATATTCCTTTACCTGCTATACATTAAAAGTGACGGAGAATGCTAGCAACATAAGCTGACGGAATAGCTGAGCCGAGCCTTCGGGCAAAGCGTAGTTGTAAAAGTTCTTCCAAGAAAAGCGAGTATAGCAGCCAGTACCGCAAACCGACACAGGTAGACGGGATGAGTATTCTAAGGCGCTCGGGTGAGCCGTGGAGAAGGAACTAGGCAAATTGTGGCTGTAACTTCGGGATAAAGCCATCCCGACGCAAGTCGGGATTCAAGAAAATGGTTCAACCAACTGTTTAACAAAAACACAGGGCCCTGCAAAATCGAAAGATGACGTATAGAGCCTGAAACCTGCCCGGTGCCGGAAGGTTAAGGAAGGGTGTTCGGCGCAAGCCAAAGCTCCTGACTGAAGCCCCGGTAAACGGCGGCCGTAACTATAACGGTCCTAAGGTAGCGAAATTCCTTGTCGGGTAAGTTCCGACCTGCACGAATGGTCTAATGAGTTGAACACTGTCTCCTCCACGAGCCCGGTGAAATTGTAGTATCGGTGAAGATGCCGGTTACCCGCCACGGGACGGAAAGACCCCGTGAACCTTCACTACAACTTTGCATTGATTTTGAGCAACAAATGTGTAGGATAGTTGGGAGACTATGAAGCAGTGTCGCCAGGCATTGTGGAGTCAACGTTGAAATACCAACCTTTTGTTGCTTAGAACCTAATCCCCTGCGGGAAACAGTGCATGGTGGGTAGTTTGACTGGGGTGGTCGCCTCCTAAAAAGTAACGGAGGCTCGCAAAGGTACCCTCAATACGGTTGGTAATCGTATATAGAGCGCATTAGTATAAGGGTGCTTGACTGTGAGGCAAACACGCCGAGCAGGTGCGAAAGCAGGCTAAAGTGATCCGGTGGTTCTGTATGGAAGGGCCATCGCTCAAAGGATAAAAGGTACTCCGGGGATAACAGGCTGATCTTACCCAAGAGCTCATATCGACGGTAAGGTTTGGCACCTCGATGTCGGTTCGTCACATCCTGGGGCTGGAGAAGGTCCCAAGGGTTCGGCTGTTCGCCGATTAAAGTGGCACGTGAACTGGGTTCAGAACGTCGCAAGACAGTTCGGTCCCTATCTGTGGTGGGCGCTAGTAAATTGAGAGGACATGACCTTAGTACGAGAGGACCGGGTCGTATGTACCGCTGGTGTATCGGTTGTGCCGCCAGGTGCAATGCCGAGTAGCTATGTACAGCAAGGATAAACGCTGAAAGCATCTAAGCGTGAAACCTTCCTCAAGATGAGTTTACTTTTAAGGGCCGTCAAAGACTATGACGTTGATAGGCTATAGGTGTAAAGATGGTAACATCAAAGCCAAGTAGTACTAATTGCCCGTAAGCTTTAATTTTTTTTTACTCTTTGATTCTTGCAATCCCAATATGACTTTATTGTAAATCCCAAAATAAAAATCACAAGTCCAATAAAGTAAATCCCAAATAACAAATCCCAAAGTCCAATACCTGCGAAGGGTTTAATTGGAATTTGGTGCTTAAAATTTGGTGCTTTTTTTTTGAATTTGGATTTTAAAATTTGGAATTTTATCTTTTTATGGTGGTTATTCCGGGGGTGTTCACCTCTTCCCTTTCCGAACAGAGAAGTTAAGTCCCCCATGGCCGATGGTACTGCAAAAAAATGCGGGAGAGTAGGTAGCTGCCATATTTATTCTGCCCTGTAGTGCAAACTACGGGGCTTTTTTTTGCCTGTAACTAAATACGGATGACATCCTTTGGAAGGATGTCATCCGTTACTGGCACTTAAAAACAGCCTTTTTTAGGTTTAACCAGAATTTAAAACTTATTTGGAATAATTAGTCGTATGATTGTATAAGGTAATTGTATTTTTACCACTAAATATAAACTTAAATGAAGCTTTTTGTAGCAGGCTTACCCGGCGATTTTGATGATGTTGATCTAAAGGAAATGTTCGAACTGTATGGAGAAGTTGCATCTGCCAAACTAATTGTTGACCGGGAAACCGGTAAGAGTAAAGGTTTTGGTTTTGTTGATATGCCGGATAAGAACGAAGCCCTGCAAACAATAGAAACCCTGGATGGGGCCGGCATTAAAGGGAAAAAAATATCTGTAAAGAAAGCAGAAGAACAGCAAAGAGGCGGTGGTGGCGGTGGTGGAAGAAATGATGGCGGCGGCGGAAACCGCTGGAACGACGATAACCGTTTTAACAGAAGGTAGGCGAATTTCTTTACCGGTTTTTTCTTTTAATGAAATTTTTTTTCAATCCGTGATCAGTCATCTACCTGCTCGCCTATTGCAACCTATGCCATAAAATAAGCCTTTCACCGCTCAGTTATTTTCCATTTCTTTCTTTATGCTTCGGTTTGCGGGTGCAGCCAGCGCTTTTTCAAGTTTTAAGAAAGCACTTTCCCATCCCTTTACATAGTTGTGTGCCGATGCAGTACCAACATTGGCATGGGTAAACTGCATCTGTGTAATATTACCTTCAGGCGGCAGCGCCACCGTAACAAAAGATGTTACCCCCGGTTCACTTTTCCACATCCAGCTAAAAGATAACCTGCTAAACTCCTGTACATCTTTGTATTCGCCGCTGCAGGTATGTTCTGCGCCGTCGCCATTACAAAAGGTAATTTCAAAATGGCCGCCGGGCTGTACATCTAACTCCGCTTTTAATCCCCAGCCGTTTGGGTCCGATCCAAACCATTTTAGTATTGTAGCAGGGTCAGTCCATGCCCGCCATATATCTTTAACAGGAGCATTAATTTTCTTTTCAATATGTATGGAATCGTTGCTTATTGTTTCCATGTTTTGTTATATGATTATATGACGCAGTATTTAATATTAAGTGCTGTTTTTTGATGGTGCCTATATTTTAAATTTTCATATACTGTCAAGGCACTTAATACAAAAATGCAATTACCATAAATTTCGTATCTGCTTTTAAAGGCAATAGTTCGCCCAGGTTATTTTCAATATTATCAACCAAAGCGCAGGTAACGATTAATTCATTATTGCCATTATATATAATTCGATAAAAGCGATACCTGGAAAAGGAAAACTTCCCTGTTCTTCTCCCATAAGAGAAAACAGCCTGAACACCTGTAATATCGTCAAAAGAAATTTTTAAATCAATATCCTTTGCTTTATAATAAAGCATTTTTTTATTAGTATCTATTGTGAAAGATGCCCCCCAATTCTTTAAAAGATATTGAATGTGAACAATTATGGTTGGAAGAATATCAAGAGAAAAAGGAACTAAGAAAACAAATAATAATGCAGGATAAGGTAATGTAAATCTAAAAGCGTACAGATAAATTCCTCCTAAAATAGAATATCTAAGAAGGCATGGGCTTAATAATGAAAGTTGTTGAAAAAAAACGATTTTATATTGTTTCATTCTACAGATTTCCTTCACCAATGTTGGTGTTTTAGCTCTTATTAATTATTATGTTTACGCCGATGTTGGTGTTTTCACCAACATCGAATTCAAAAACTCAGGGTAGTTCCTGATTATTGAAGCATCGTATTTAAAGTAACCGTAATTGTACTCTTTGTTGGCGAAAACACCAACAAAGGCGAAAACATTGTTAAGCAAAATAAAGAATAAAAAATAGCAAAATCATAAATGGAAAGACTATAGAAAGAAATGAAATTAATATTGGATACTTAAATTTATAAGGCAACCCATTTGCGACATATTTCTTTTGCAAAGCAAAATATTTATAACTACTATCGTAATAATTTGTAAATATTACAGCAAAGGCAAATCCCACAGCTACAAAGATATACTTCATAAAATCAGGCATATCCATTTTTTTAATAAATTTAAAATAAGAGTAAGTAAGAACCATTAGCCACCCCGCTACGCTGAGAGCAAGCATAACCGAGGCCATTCTTCCAGGATTTTTGCTTTTGTGTAAAGTGTTTTCGGAATTATACCAATCATAAAGATTGTAGTAGATATAGTCAATAAATTTCATAAAAAATATCTCCTGTGCCGTTACCAGTGTTTTCATCAACATCAAAAGGAACCCTACCTCTCCACAAACAGCTTCCTCGTTCTTGTTTCGCCTTTGGCATTAACAACCTGCACCATATATAGCCCGCTGATTAACGAACTGGGCAGGTTAATGACAATAGTACCCGTAACGCTTTGCAGCATTATCTCCTGCTGATAAACAACTTCACCAATGGAATTAATAAACTGCACGTTTATTTTTTTACCGGTGCCCAGGTCATCTATATAACGCATGAACAACTGGTCTTTTGCAGGGTTGGGATAAATATTAAAAACATAGGTGTTGAATGATAACGGCGCCACATTTGAATACTTAAACGTTCCATCTTTTGAAACCTGCTTTATGCGATAATAATTGATGCCGGATAAAGGATGGGCGTCAGTAAAAGTATAGTTGTGTGTACCCGCCCCTGTTGCATTGGTATTCACCGAGCCAATTATTGAATAATGCACACCATCATCACTGCGTTCAATATCAAAAAGGTCATTGCTTAGTTCGTTAGACGATGACCAGTTTAATACCGCATAGTTGTTGTTTACATTTGTTCCGGTTAATGTGCCAAGTTCTATGGCTACAGTTTGATAATCTATAAACTTAACGCTGTCAACTACTGCGGTGCCCTGCACTGTATTGTTATGCGTGGTATAAGCGAGGCCAGCGTATGTATAGCTGCCGAGAGAAATATTTACTGAGTCAATAGCTGTCCACGACTTACCATCGGGGCTGGTGTATCCAATATATTTATCCCCTTTTTTTACAAGCCTTACCCAATAAGGTGGTGCAGATGAGCCGTTATTGGTGTTATAGCTATCGCCTGCCTGCAGCAGCCTGTTCTGGAATGCCTGCCCGTTGCCAACAGTGATAGCCATAAAAGCATGCGGCGAGCCAGGGTCGAGGCTTTGCCTGAACATTACACCGCATTTTGCCCACGGGTCGGTAGCATCCATTGACTTTACCCTTGCCACAATTTCCCCTGAGGTTGGATTGAATGAACGGAATACATAATAAAACGCATCCTGGTTGCCCCAAATATCATCGCCGGAAGATTTTATGGCATAAGTACCGTTGTTATAACATACATCGCCCGGGAATGCTAAGTATCCAACATTAGCACTATTCATGGGGCTAACAAGGCTGGCTGCACAGGCTGTTGTTTTTGGTGGATTTAACCCATATACCGCAAGATAATTGGAGAAGGTTGCCATATACACTTTGCCGTTGGCTATTGTTGGGCACACAAATTTTGCAAGGTTGCCTACAGCATCCCTGTTGTTCCAGTTGCTGTTCCACAATTCGTGTGTTACATCATTGGCATCAAATGCTTCCAGTTCGCCCGGTACCACGCTTTGGTTGGCATCGCCCTGCAGCGGGTGCGAGGCCCATAAAATACCGGTGCCAACTGTTGAGCCATTAGAGGATAAGGACAACATCGCCCCCGGTTCGCCATCCGGTAAAGTGCTGTATCCAACAATTTTGTTTGCGGTATCAAATTTATCCGCACCTCTGTCAAATGGGAATTGTTTTAAATGCCCTCCGTCTGCCCATGCATATATATATTCCTGGCCTGTATTATTCTTATAATATACCGGCGAACCATGTAATTCCTTAGCACCAAAAGCATAGCTGGCGTTTACATCAAGCATTTGTATGGCATTTGAATTATTGCTTGTAACGCCACCCATTTTATTATCGTCAATAAGGTACAAGTAACTTTCTTTACTGCCCGATAATGATAAATTGGTATTTGGTATAAGCAATACGCCGTCAACACCATAATCAAGGTCATTGTTTTCAAGATATTGATAGTCGTCCGGTGTAAAAAAATCAAGCACTTTAAGTGTGCTGCCTGTGGGTTGCAACTTAAGCAAACTTTCCCCCCTGTTTATGGTATCTCCGGCGTTACCGTTGCCTACCGTGCCATTACCGGTTGATAAATATATAATGCCATTATCATCTACCGCGGGTGCCTGGCCACTCATCCAAATTCCACCCAGTCCGCCATCGGGTGTATCGTTATACACATACTTCCTTAACAATGTTTTAGCGTCGTACCCTATAACCCATCCATGGTAGGGGCTCCAGTCGCAATGCGATGCCCATGATATATAAACAACGCCGTTATACAACAACAACCCCGGCCGTGGGTTTTCATGCTGTTGGTCAAAGGTTATATAGCTGCCGTTGCTGCCATCGCCATAACCCTGGTATGTTGCTGTTATATAAACAGGGCTGCCTGTTTTTTCCAGGCCTGTGGTAATATCAAGTGCATGCAGGTATTGCATAAAAGTTGCGCCGCTTGTGGTTACACTTCTTGCAACAACATACAGGGTATTACTGACAGTATCAATAACAGGTGTGCCTACTATACCCATTTTGCCGCTAAAGTCCTGGTAATAGCCACCGCAGGCGCCTGTCATATCACTGTTCTTTATTGCACGCGCACCCGGGTAAGTAAGGCTTACCTGCCACAAAGGGGTATTAGCAGCTGTATCGTCTGCATCAAAAGCATACATACTGTTGTTTACTGTTGCAACATATACCACATTACGCTTTTTACCATTAACTGTTATATTGCTTACCACCAAAGGCTGCGCATAAATCTGGTCGTCAACCGCTCTTTTAAATAACATACCAAAATTGCTGCTTACCGCGCTTTGGGTAAGCTGCGTTTCGTTGCTGTTCCACCCTGTTCGTTTAAGATCGTTATGCTGGGTAAGTACATTAACCTGGGCATTGACGGCATATGCAGCAAGAACAAGCGCAAAAAAAATAGCAGGGCAGAAGAAAAATTTACGGTACAACATTTCTGGCAGTTTAGTTGGTTTTAAGTGCGCGTAAGATACAGAATTTGTAGAAAATTTTTAAAGAGTGTGTAACAGGCAACTTATTCTATGGCATAGTCAATCGCTTGCCTTGAATAATGTTTTTTATAACAATTCAAAAGGGAAATACTAATTCCTTTTGTACAATAGTTCTCCATGTTCCATAACAAACGTTAAAGGTATTTTCGGATTGTTGATATCTTTCCCTCCTTCTCCATGCCACTTTTCTTTCCACTTTTTATAATATGGCTCAAGCTGGGAAGGTTTAAGTTTATAAATTTCAACAAGTTCAATACCTTCATATACCGCAAATATCCATCCTACCTTTCTGTATTTTTTTATTATAATAGGATTCATATGATGATGAGTTGAAAAGCTTTTGGTGAGCTTAATATTTACTGATTTCAACTCATATTCGTTACCATGTTCGTCAACAGCATCATTACCTTCCCTGCCAGGTAAAATTTTAAGATTTGTAATTAGCAGAACCTGGAGCAGTTTCCCCCCATTATCCTGAAATATATCATTAATGCCATGTTCATCAGCAAGTTGCTGATATTCTCTTATACCAGGCATCAGCGAATTTATTTTCGCAACCAAGCTTTGAGGAGACGCTATTTCAATTTTCTCAGGTTGACTTATATATTCATTTATTAACTCGTTCAAGGACACTTCCAATGCTTCAGCAATCTGCAGAAGCTTAACTATTGTTACGTTATATTTTGCGTTTTCAATATAACCTATATATGTCCTGTCAATATCAGCTAAATTTGCTAATTCCTCTTGCGATAATTTTTTTTCTTTTCTTATTCGCGCAATATTTTTTCCAATAATGCCTAATAAAACTTCTTTGCTGGCCATTGTTACGTTTGTCAGACTGCAAAATCAGTAAAATCTAAATTTATTCTCTCCGAGTATATTCGGAGATTATTTTTTTGTAGCTTTACATATACTTATATTATGAAATTACAATCAAAGCCTGCATATTATACTTCATTTGGTAATGCTTACGTTGGCGACTCATTAGATCTGCTTAATGAAATAGAAGATAATTCGCTTAATCTTGTTATTACAAGCCCGCCTTTCGCTTTATTAAGAGAAAAGGAATATGGAAACAAGTCACAGGACGAATATTTAGATTGGCTTTCGCAGTTTGCAAGATTAGTATTCAAAAAGCTTAAGAATGACGGAAGTTTTGTGATGGATGTTGGAGGGGCCTATCAGAAAGGGATTCCAACAAGGAGCCTGTATAATTTCAAAATCCCTGTTATTTTTTGTGAAGAAGTCGGGTTTCATTTGGCAGAAGATTTTTATTGGTATAATCCGTCAAAATTACCAAGCCCCATAGAATGGGTAAATAAGAGAAAGATAAGGGTAAAAGATTCAGTTAACAATGTATGGTGGTTTTCAAAAACTCCGTATCCTAAAGCTGATGTTACGAAAGTTTTATCTCCTTACAGTGAAAGAATGCAAAAACTCTTGGAAAATCCTGAAAAGTTTTACAAGCCGAAAGTGCGCCCGTCCGGGCATGATATTAGTCAAGGCTTTGGAAATGACAATGGGGGGGCTATTCCGTCTAACTTATTACAAATATCGAATTCAGAATCTAACGGGAACTATCAGGCTGCCTGCAAAAAACTTGACTTAAAAGCACACCCCGCAAGATTTCCCGCAAAATTACCCGAATTCTTTATCAATTTTTTAACCGAGCCAGGAGATATTGTTCTTGATATTTTTGCTGGATCAAATACTACGGGATTTGTTGCCGAACAATTAAAACGAAAATGGCTTTCTTTCGACAATTCGATAGATTATGTTGCAATGTCAATTTTTAGATTTGTTTCCAAAGATTTTTATGAAAGCACTTTGAGAAATATTTATGAGCAGGTATTAAGTGGCAAAAGTATAAATGTAGATAACCTCGCGTTGGCGCAATTTCAAGTGAATTATTTATAATTACCTGCAGAGAAGAAATAGATGGAATACTTGTAAATTATAGACAAGAAAATATTGCATTGAACTAAGCAAATTTAATGCGGCAATATTGTAGTGAAATTCAATTAGTAAATTCGTATTGATTCGTATTCGTAGATATTCTGTTTCAATTCGTAAACTTGTCTTCCGGCAGGCAGGTTCGTCCCGCCGCATCCAGGGTTGGTCTTCGCAGATATTCTGTATTCCGATTTGTAAATTCGTATTGATTCGTATTCGTAGATATTCTGTATTCTGATTTGACTTCGTAGATAGTTCTACACCGGGTCCACATCGGGAATAATATTTACCGCCCTGTATCTTTTATTGGATTGTATAATGGCCACCTGTTGAAATATCTCCCGTTTGCATTGCTGAATGATGCCGGTATCCTTTGGCAGCTTTATCAGCAGTTCCCACAGATATTGGTTGCGTATGCGGTTAACAACAGGCTCTGCAGGGCCGGTAACATTCTTTTCAAAATTATGTTTTAAACCTTGTACCATGTGGTGGGCGGCTTCTTCGGCAATATGGCTTTCCTTATGCCGGAAAGTAATTTGTATAATACGGGAAAAGGGAGGGTAGAAAAACTGCTTGCGGTTGTTTATTTCAAATGTGTACATGGCGCCATAGTCATGTGCCTGTACAAATTGTAAAACCGGGTGATGAATATTGCTTACCTGCAATAACACCTTACCATTACCGTCCTTACGGCCCGCGCGGCCACTAACCTGTTCCATCAGTTGAAAGGCACGTTCGTTTACCCTGAAGTCGGCAAAGTTTAATAACCCATCGGCATCCATAATGCCTACAAGGTTTACGTGTTCAAAATCAAGCCCTTTCACAACCATTTGTGTTCCGGTGAGTATGTCAATTTTTTGTTGCTCAAATAAGCGTATCAGGTTATCGTGGTCGTGTTTGCCTTTAATGCTGTCGTAATCCATCCTGGCTGTTCTTGCCGAAGGGAATTCTGCGGCGATCAGCTCATCAATCTTTTCAGTCCCAAAATTCCTCTGGATAAATTGATGGCTGCCACAGGCTAAACAAGTGGTTACTACAGGGTAGGTAGTGCCGCAATAATGGCAGGCAAGCTTGTTCTTTGCTTTGTGATAGGTAAGGGTAACATCACAGTTGCGGCATTGCGGTATCCACCCGCATACGCCACAGATCAAATATGGCGAATACCCGCGCCTGTTTTGAAATAAGATCACTTGTTTATGTTGCTCAAGCGATACCGCTATCTCTTCTTTCAGTTGGGGCGATACCATCACTTTACCCTTTTCTTTCTGCACCACTTTGGTAACATCAACTATTTCAATAACGGGCATAGCAACATTGCCAAATCGTTCATTCAATGTAACAATGCCATACTTACCAGTTTGCGCATTGTAATAGCTTTCTAATGAAGGTGTGGCGCTGCCCAGCAATACTTTTGCATTAAACAACGAAGCACTGTAAATGGCGGCATCCCTTGCGTGGTACCGGGGTGCAGGCTCCTGTTGTTTGTATGAACTATCGTGTTCTTCATCAACTATTATTAATCCCAAATCTTTGAATGGAAGAAATAAAGAAGATCTTGCGCCCAGCACTACTTTGGTTTCACCGCTTTTTACCTTGTTCCATATTTCCACCCTTTCATTGGCATTGAATTTATGGTGGTAAATAGCAATATAACCGCCAAAGTTCTTTTGAAGGCGGCGTATCATTTGCGCGGTCAATGCTACTTCGGGCAACATATATAAAACCTGTTTGCCCTGTTTTATATATTGCTCAATAAGTTTAATATATACCTGGGTTTTGCCGCTTGATGTTATGCCGTGCAGCAGGCATACTTGTTTTTCGTTAAAGATATTAAGTATGTCATCGGCTGCCAGTTGCTGTGTTGGGGATAGGATAAAATCTATCTTAACATCCTTTGGCAGGGTTTGAATGCGCGTTATTGAACGCTTTTCAGCGATCAATATATTCTTATCTATTAACCCTTTCAGTTGCGCCTGCGTTGCATTCGATTTTTTCAACAATGCCGGTTGTGTTACTTCGCCTTCTGTTTTTAATAGGTGCAGGTAGGAGAGAAGAAGCTCCATTTGTTTGGGCGCTTTGCTCCATTCATTTACGATCTTTTCCAGTTTTGCCTCATCATTATAAACAGGATGCAGCCGTATATATGTTTCTGTTTTAACCTTGTATTTTTCTTTCAGTTCCTCCCAAACAAAACAAACCTGTTTATCAATCAGCCGTTTTATAACGGGATATACATGCGATGCATCCAATATCTGCTGTACCTCATTCAGCTTCAGTTCCTTCTTAATGCTTAAGGCTTCCGCTACAAGAAATTCTTCGTCATCAAGGTCGCTAAAGTCATCGCCCCTTTCTTCATTCCACGCAATATTCGTTTCGCTTGACAATTTAAAATTTGATGGCACAGCCGCCTGCATTACTTCCCCTTCGCTGCACATATAATAATTGGCTATCCATTGCCAAAGCTTAAGCTGTTCCGGGTGAATAACCGGCTCTTTGTCCAATACATTCAATATCGGCTTGGGGTTAAATCCTTCCGGTTTTTGCGGGAATATTCTTTTTACAACACCCGCGTATTTCTTATTCTTTAATTCAACTTCCGCGCGCACGCCTGGTTGTATCACAGAACTGTATTGTTGTGGTACCGCCCATGTATAGTTTTGTGGCAAAGCGAGAGGAATGATGATCTCAGCATAAGCCCCCATCCCCTGAAGGGGAGTAGAAGAATAGGTTTCTTCAAAAAGAGAGAAAGAATTATTGCCTGCTGTTTCGTCCATGATCATTGCAAATATACAAATCGCTTTTAAGGAAGATGTGATACGTCCCTTTTGATGTATTGCAAACAGGCAATTATACCTGTTCCGATTATTTTCTATTGACTTACTGACTTATTGACTAATGACTCTTTCTTGTATTTTAGCAACCCTGCTTCCATCAAATAGTGCACTTTATGTTTCAGTACATGAACATCTTTCAAAGTATAACCTGTAACATTTACTTCTTCTAAATAAACTATCCTGCTAATGCCCGGGTTGAGCTCAAAAAAACCCCTGTAGTGCATACGTTCAAGGGTATTCAGGAACAGCATGGGTTTAATGGGTGTTTGCGTTTCTATGGCTATGCGAAAAGCGCCATCATAAAATTCTTTTAGCGGCTTACCTGTTTCATTAAACGTTCCTTCAGGAAAAATGAAAATAGAGATGCCTTTTTGCAAAGCCGCTTTTAAACCACGTACACTTTTTGCCCTGCGGTCAGCGTTGCTGCGGTCAACAAGTATAACAACCATACGGTATATTAAACCGAATACGGGATATTTAACCATTTCGTGTTTGCCCAATATGCGCACGGGCTGGTGAAGGCCCAGTACAATACAGGGGATGTCCATATAAGAGATATGGTTCGCAACAAAAATGTATTGTTTTTTGCGGTCGTGCGGGGTTTCATATATTTCTTTATTGCGGATGCCCACAAGAAAATACCATGCCCTTCCCCACCAGTTGCAAACTATATACACGAGGTTACCCCCTTTTACTTTACCAAACAGCGCAAAGAAGAGCGCAAATACCAATACAATAAACATTAGCGCCACAAACCAAAACAACGCATACAGGCAATAAAGAATTTGTATTATGCGAAGAAACTTTTTCATCATTAAAGATGACTAAGATAAGTAAGTGAGGCGAGATAAACCTTATTACTTATCATAGCCACGTGCCAAAATAAAAAAATGCTTCACAGGCATATCTTATGAATGCTGTGAAACATCAATTTGTCAAACCAATAGTACGGATTGAAGGATTATATCCTTAAATCGTCATCAGATCGTGGTAATATCCTTCTTCTCCTTCCAAATATTAACGAGATAAGAAAAAGAACGATAAAAATAAAGAAAATGAATTTTGCTATTTCTGTTGCCCCTGCGGCAATATCGCCAAAGCCAAATATGGCGGCTATAATTGCAATTACCAGAAATATGATCGCCCAGCGTAACATGATAAATAATTTATTAAGTGTAAATTGAAAAAAGAAGCTCAGGCCTTACAGCTCAACCGTTTATTTTCCTTCCTCTGCAGATTCGTAATTAATACCGTTCTCTGCTATCTCTGTCAGCAATTCATCGGCCTCTTTTTCTTCTGCAAGCGTTTCCGCTAAAATTGCAGCAACATCATCTCTCCCAATCGTTTTTGCAAGCTGCGCTAATCCTCCATAGGTGGATATTTCATAGTGCTCTGCTTTTTGCCCTGCGAGTATAAGGCCTGCATCTCTTGTTGCGGTTCCGTCCTCCGTATCTTCTATAATACTTTCCCCTTCTTTGGTGATCCCTTCTATTGCTTCGCATTTTTTTGCCTGTGCCTTTTTTCCTAATATCTCAAAAACCTGCTCCAGCCTCGAAACATGCCCTTTAGTTAGCTCAAGATGATCGCCAAAGGCTTGTTTCAGTTGAGCGGATGTTGCAGCTTTTTGCATTTTGGGTAAGGTTTTCACCAAATGTTTTTCAGCCCAATAAATATCTTTCAGTTCGTCGGCAAAAAATTCTTCCAACCCGGTGTCCTTTAAACCAGCCCTTGTAGTTGTTTTCCCGTTTGAGCGTGGACTTTTAGCCGGTCTTGCTATTATTTTCGACTGCGTTTTTGCTATTGTTTTTGTGGCCATACATTATTTTTTTGTAGTTATATTATAGAATGGTTTAAAATATCATGCCACAATATGGGCAGCAAAATCTGCCCTGTACACCGAAATTTTAAGCCGTTCATCCTTTAATTTTAGTCACTTTTGTATTGCCCTTATACCTTTAAATTTTTTATTATTTCAAATATTATAACACATGAGAAGAATTAAGGGTTTTGCAGTGATCTGCAGTTGCTTGCTTTTTTGTTTGCATGCCAAAGCACAAACACAATCTAATTACGATCAGCACGAGGCTTTTGCCCCGTTATTTTACCCGGCCTATGGTGACGAAATAAGGGCTGCCGATGGCACGCCAGGCCCTAAATATTGGCAAAACCGCGCTGACTATTCAATCGAGGCTTCACTTGACGATTCGTTGCAAAGCCTTACGGGCAGTGTTTTGATAACCTATACCAACAACAGCCCGCAATCGCTTCAATTTGTATGGCTGCAGGTTGATCAAAATATTTATAGCCTTAAATCGAGAAGCGTAGCGGCAACGGCAGTTGGTGGCGGCCGGTGGGCAAACCGTGGCCAGTTTGATGGCGGCTATAATATTAAATCTGTTACGGTGATACAGGATGGCAAAACCCTGGATGCCAACTACCTTATAAACGACACCCGCATGCAGATAAAGCTTGCCAATGCCCTAAAAGCACAAGGCGGTACTATACAGTTCAAAATTTCTTATAGTTTTCTGGTGCCTGAATATGGCACAGACAGGATGGGCCGGTTAAATACAAAAAATGGATGGATATACGAAATAGCGCAATGGTACCCGCGCATGTGCGTGTATGATAACGTATATGGATGGAATACTTTACCCTATTTAGGGCAGGGTGAATTTTACCTTGAGTACGGTAATATTGATTACAGCGTTACAGCACCCGCAAGCCACATAGTGGTTGGCTCAGGTGAATTGCTTAATCCCAAAGAAGTACTGACGGCTGAACAATTAAAACGCTGGGATGCTGCAAAAGGCAGCGATAAAACTGTAGTGCTTCGTTCAGAGGCTGAAATTGGCGACGCTTCTTCCCGCCCTTCGGGTAAGAGCATGCTTACATGGAAATTCAGGTGTACAAATACCCGCGATGTTGCCTGGGCTTCTTCCAAAGCATTTATCTGGGATGCGGCGCGCATAAACTTGCCAAGCGGCAAAACTGCGATGGCAGAATCAGTTTATCCTGTTGAAAGCGCAAGTGACAGTGGCTGGAAACGCTCTACTGAATTTGTAAAGGGCGCCATCGAGTATTATTCAAAATACCTGTATGAGTTTACTTACCCTTCTGCAACAAATGTAGCAGGTATAGTGGGTGGTATGGAGTACCCTGGCATTGTTTTCTGCGGTTACCATGCAACCAAAGGCGGCCTTTGGGGTGTTACATCGCATGAGTTTGGCCATAACTGGTTTCCCATGATCGTTGGCAGCAATGAACGCAAATATCCATGGATGGATGAAGGGTTTAACACCTTTATAAATACAATGGCTGATAAAAACTTTAATAACGGAGAGTTTTTAAGCCGGAGGCCAACCAACAGGCAAAGGCAGGCTGCTTCTTATTATAACGACAGTGCAGAAAGCATTTTTACCATACCCGATGTTACACAGCCGCGTAATCTCGGTAACACTGCCTATGGTAAACCCGGGCAGGGGTTAACCTACTTGCGTGAGAACATTCTTGGCGAGGGGAGATTTGACAGCGCATTTAGCTATTATGTGCATCAATGGGCATTTAAACACCCAACACCTTTCGACTTTTTCCATTGCATTGAAAACTATGCCGGCGAAACGCTTGACTGGTTTTGGAGAGGATGGTTTATTAATAACTGGAAGATTGACCAGGCTGTGATTGATGTATCCTATATTCCGAATGAACCCCCGGCTGGTAGCACACCTGCGGCGCCGGGCGCGAGGGGATTTGATAATGGAAGGCCGCAAGGCGACCCGAAAAATGGCAGCATAATCACCATTGCCAATTTAGAAAAACTGCCTATGCCCGTTGTTGTGGAAGTTACCGAAGCAAATGGAAAAACAGGCAGGATTAGTTTACCTGTTGAAATTTGGGAACATGGCAGTATTTGGAAATTCAAATACAACTCAACAGACAATATCACTAAAGTAACCATAGACCCCGATAAAGTATATCCTGATATAAACAGGACAAACAATACATGGCACGCCGATAGCCAATAGAATATCAGGCTAACAATAATCAAAAAATGCCGCAGGGTCGTAATGGTGCGATTCTGCGGCATTTTTATGATCTGTAATTTAGAAGGAAAGCTCGAATCCCTCTCTGCGCGTAAACCTGGTGCGGGAAAGTGCAAAAAATGAGCAACATTCATATTACTTTAAGGGTTGTGGAAAATCCACGCTTTGTGCCCCCTTTCTCAACGTGAATTTACAGCTAAATTGCTGTGGCAAGGGGGGCGGCGTTGCCGGATTTTCCAGGTTACTTCATTGAACTAAAAACTTTATTATCTTTTAAATTCGGAATTATTAAAGCAATTTAGTATATATGAGGAAAGGGTGTTCAAGGTAATATATCATGGAATTGTATAAAGCTGATTAAAATTGTCAATTTTGGCAAATCCTTCAATCAATTTGCCTGCTAACACAAGTGTGAATGATGTAAATAATATATAAAGTTATGTAACGAATGTTTTGTAAAAGAGTTTCACCTTTGCACTGCATGAAATTTTAAACACCATGCGTTGAATTATTAACCTGTTGCTGAACCTGTGATGAATTTCCTTAAAAGTACTGTGCAAATAGGTGGTGCTTTCTTATATAAAATCTACAAATAGAATGGACGGTAGCGACGAAAGGAGTCCCGGTATGACAGAAGGAATTGACGGCCAGGATAACCTGCACGCGTTGATCAACAATACGAGCGACCTTATCTGGAGCGTGGACAGAAATTATAAACTCATCAGTTCTAATACTGCATTTGATGAAATGGTCATGCACATGACCGGGAAACCCATTGCCAAAGGCAGTGACGTGCTTTCAGACGGGTTTACCACCGGCCAATTGGCCCGGTTCAGGAAATCGTATGCCCGGGCATTCTCGGGAGAAACATTTAAAGTAACGGAATATACTGCCGTTCCGGAAGAGTTATGGTCTGAACTTTCCTTTTATCCTATCCGCAATGGGGATAAAGTTGTCGGCACTGCCTGTTATGCGCATGATATTACCGATTTCAAGAAATCTCAAAATGAATTAATTGTAGCCCATAACAAGCTGGTGTTTCATTTGGAAAATACCACCCTGGGGTTTATTGAATGGGATGACCAGCTGCATGTAAAATCCTGGTCAAAAAAGGCCGAAGAAATATTTGGATGGACTGAATTGGAATTTATCGATCTGCAAAAAAGCGCGTACAGCCAGGTTTACAAAGAAGACCTGCCCTGGGTAAGCAAGATCGCACATCAGCTGGCTAATGGTGAAATAGAAAGAAGAAGTGTCCGGCACCGCAATTATACAAAGGATGGCAGGGTGATATGGTGTGAATGGTTTAATTCGGTACTGAAAGACAAGAATGGAAAAGTAATGACCATCATGTCACAGGTACGAGACATAACCAAACAAAAAAAGGCTGAGGAAAAAATAATTACCGCCAGCCACCTGTATGCGTTTATCAGCCAGGTTAACCAATGCATTACACACGCCGAAAATGAAGAAACTGTTATTAAGGATGCATGCCGTGTTGCTGTTGAATTTGGAAAATTCAAAGAGGCGTGGATAGGCATGATGGGTTACATGGACGAAGGTTGCCCGCATAGCCTTTGTGAAGCCAACGGCGCACAGGGCCAGGTTATACAAACAGGTAACTGTTACGTGTGTAACGATATTGAAAATGATGCGTTGCTGCTGGACTGGAAACCATTTGTTTCTGAACGTGGGTGGCGCTCCTGTATTATATTGCCGGTCAAAAAATCAGGGACAGTTGGCACCTTCAATATTATATCTTCTGCTGTAAATTTTTTTCAGCCCGAAGAGGTTGCCTTGCTAAAAGAAGCAGCCGGCGATATTTCATTCTCTTTAAGTGTTTTTGAAAAGGATAAGCACAGGATGCTGATGGAAGACAAGGCTGTACAAAGCGGGTTAAGGTTAAAACAAGCCCAGTCCATTGCCCATGTCGGTAGCTGGGAACTGAATTTTTCAACCGGCATTGCTGAATGGTCTGAAGAAATGTGCAGGATTTATGGGCTTGATTCCTATGAAAACGTGCAATCGTATGACGCATGGCTGTCATTTATTCACCCGGAAGATTTGGAATATGTTATGAAGGTGAGCAAAGAAGGAGAGAGAACATTTAGCAATTCCTCTTTTTACCACCGCATTATACGGAAGAACGGCGTGATAAGGCACATTCTTTCCCAGGCCCAGGTTGAGTTTAATAAAGAAAGCAGCGCGGTTGGATTAACTGGTGTGGCGCATGATATAACAGAAATGAAAGAAACGGAAAAAGCATTGGCACAGTCCGAAGCTAATTTGCTCCAAATTATGGATTTAATGCCCCAGTCCATTTTTGTAAAAGATTATAACGGAAAGGTTGTTTTTGCAAATAAAAGTTTTGCGTCCCTTTATGGGCTCAGTACTAAGCAAATGATCAACAGGACGCTCACCGAAATTATGCCTGTAAAAAGCGAAGCTGAATATTTGTTACACCAGGACCGGGATGTTATCCTGTCCGGCGAAGCTACAACAACGCCCGAATTTAGTTTTACAGACTATGGAGGAAACAAGCATTTATTTCATACGCTTAAAGTGCCTTTTACAGTCGTGGGCACGAATGAAAAAGCCGTATTGGGTTTAAGCAATGACATCACGGAACAGAAACTGGCGGAAACGGAACGCACCAGGATGGTGGCCGATATAGTACGGCGAAATAAAGACCTTGAGCAGTTTTCCTATATCGTTTCACATAATGTGCGGGCGCCGGTTGCAAATATCAATGGCATCACAGAGATATTGCAAATGTCCGGGCTTGATAAAAACGACCGGGAAAGATGGATAGGCGAGTTGGCCAGCTCCGTGAAGAAATTAGATGAGGTAATCATGGACCTGAACCACATATTAAAGGTCACGCATACTGAAAGCGATAAAAAAGAAACGGTAAAATTTTCAGAGCTTTTAAATGATATCAAATTAGGCTTTAACAACCTGATATTAAATAACGGTGTAGAAATAGTTAGCGATTTTTCTGCAGTTGACGAAATGCTCACTTTAAGAAGTTATCTCTACAGTATTTTTTTCAATCTGGTTTCAAACAGCATTAAATACAGGCGGCCCGGCATAAAGCCCGTTGTAGAAATTACCAGCGCCAGGCTGGATGATAAAATTCAACTGATTTTCAAAGACAACGGCCTGGGCATGGACCTTAAGAAAAGGGGCGGCCAGGTATTCGGTTTATACAAACGTTTTCACTGGCATGTTGAAGGAAAGGGAATGGGGCTATACATGGTGAAAACACAGGTGGAGTCATTGGGTGGTAAAATTGGTATAAGCAGCGAAGTAAATAAAGGAACGGAATTCAGGATAGAATTTGAAATGGCTTAATAACAACAACCAACGAAGAAATGGAACAAAAGAGCATACCTGATTTTATAGTTTTTGATGATGATGTTATCAATAATCTTATCTGCGAGAAAATTATACAAACAACCATCCCGGGGGCAATCGTTCAAACGTTTACAGAACCGGAAAGAGGCCTTGAATATATACTGGCGACATATGCTGATGACAATAGTAACAATGCCATTCTTTTTCTTGACATTAACATGCCCTCTTTAAACGGATGGGAGGTGTTGGACAAACTGGATGAATTTCCCGATGTGGTTAAAGGGCATATAAAAATATTTATGCTGTCATCGTCGGTTGACCCGCTCGACACTGAAAAAGCCAGGGATAACCCGCTTGTGTCAGGCTATATAATGAAGTCATTGTCACAAGTTAAATTGCGGGCGGTTTTTCCTGACTGTATAAACCCTGCAGTACGGCCAACTGTTGCGATCCCGTGATGAAACTATGCATGGACTCATATTCAATCATTGACAATATATGCTACTTGGGTAAATATCTCTGCATCTAAATTTACAAGGACAATCCTAAGCAAAACCTTTACGCTATAAAATTGATGCACCACAACACTTTTCCCTTCCCCACAGAGTTTATCCTATGGCATTGTGCCGTTAGGCGGATAACTCTGTGGCATGTTAGCATTGCAGTCCAATAACGATATATTGCCCGTAATTCTATCCGCTTTTATAAACATTTAAACTGTATAACAATACACCCCCGAACCTCGCTCCGCCTAAACACAAGGCTAACAGAGAGGCATTGTGGGAAAAGGGAAACTATTTACTAAAATATTTACTATTTATTTACTAAATAATTTGGTAACATCAATTACATTTAGTAAATTACAGCTATGTTTTGGCATAAATCAATTGATTTGTTCTATTCGTGTGCTGTTCCGTCGTGTTATGGGAACTAAAAAAAAATAAAAAAAATATGCTTATTTGTACGATTGTGTACGGTTTGGAGAAGATGAAGCTTTACGCTATACGCTGCATGCTTTACGTGATAAAAATCCGCTGGCGTATAGCTTATAGCATAAAGCTTGAGGCCTTCAATCCTCACAATCCCCGCCTGAATGACACAGTCGGGCAGGCCATAAATCTATTAAAATCGTGGTTCAGACAGTAATAATCTTACAAAAACGTCGCCATTGGCGTAAACCTGTAAGATTGGCGGGTAAAAGTTGATTTGTGGTTGAAAGACCCCGAGGGTTTCGAAAACCCTCGGGGTCTGATGAAAAAACACACAACATTGGCGAAGAAAAAATTCGCATAATAAAAAGGCTTCTTCGCAAGTCCCTCTACGCGGGGAGTCCGCCGCGGCGGATAGGGTGAGGCCGCTAAAAAAACACCTCTTACCCATAATCCCGGCAAATGCGGGATAACCTACCCGCGTACCTGGCTTGTTGTTGCCATAACTGAAGAGAGTGAATAACGAACAACGAGCAAGGAATCTTAAAGAAAAAGAAAAAATACCAAACCCACAGCCTGTTTACAAGCTGACTTAAAACGGTAGTTTAGGCTACGAAAAAACAAAGCATGCAACCGTAGCCAAAAATTAAAACCACACCGAATATGCAGTATCACGCAAGAAAACAAAAAGTAAAACGGATCGCAGCTACACAGGGGGAGGCGCTGGCATGGCCGAACGCGTGAGGTTTGGGTCGGCCTTGAATTTCTTTTGTTTCTTTTATTTTTTCAAGAAAAGAAAAGAAAAAGATAAAAATTAGGCATGATGAAAATACGTGACGAAATAAAAAACAGCAAATATAATGCTGTTGGTCAGGCGACGCAACAACAACAGACGGCCTTCAATCCTCACAATCATATAAATCCACCCAAATCGTGGTTCAGATAATATATCCGTACAAAAACGTTGTCATTGGCGTACCATTGTACGGGTAAAATTGTGCATTCAGGCTTTTTCTATGAACTATCAATTATAAATGTTGGTGAAAACACCCAACATTGGTGAAGAAAAACTTCGCATAATAGAAAGGGTTCTTCGCAAAGTCTTAGTTGATTGGTCACAACGTGTTTACAAGCTGACTTAAAACGGTAGTTTAGGCTACGAAAAAACAAAACAGGCAACCGTAGCTAAAAAAACAAATAACACCGGATATGCAGTATCACGCAACCTGATAAAAAGAAAAAAAGAACCCGTCCGAACGGTTCATCCGGGCGGGCGCTGCTACACTTGGGGTGGTAAGGGCACGGCCAGATGGCGGAGCGCATCATGCTGGCCTTGAATTTCTTTTGTTTCTTTTATTTTTTCAAGTGGAACATCCCGCTTTGCGGGGAAAAGAAAAGAAAAAGCACAATAGATTAGCGTGCTTAAAATATATAACGAAAAATCAAAAACAGAAAAAAACGAATATAGTGTTGTTGGTCAGGCGACCCAACAACAACAGAGGCAGCCACATGCTGGAAACTTAGTGAAAAAAAACCTCTCACGCGTAACATTTTGTAACGTACTCCCGTACCTGGCTTGTTGTTGCCATAACTCAGGGGAAAGGAAGCTCCATGTTAAAGTCCAAAAACGAAGTCTTGCATAACGGGCAAATTTAAATACAACTCAACAGACAATGTTACTAAAGTAACGATAGACCCCGATAAAGTATATCCTGATATAAACAGGACAAACAATACATGGCACGCCGATAGCCAATAGAATATCAGGCTAACAATAATAACAAAATGCCGCGGGGTCGCAATGGTGCGATCCTGCGGTATTTTTTGTGATATGTAATTCAGAAGATGGGCAGACGGCAGGAATAAAAACAAAAAATTTTTGACTATTGGATAATTTTATACCTGCAATTCAATTGCAAAGCGAATTAGCAAGGAAAAAAAGCAAAATAAAATACCTATGCCAACAGTTGTTATAAACAAAGATTCTCTTGATTTTTTAAAAGCACTTTCGAAAAACAATAATAGAGACTGGTTCAATAAACACAAAAACAGGTATTCAGAAGCACATCAAAACATTATTGCTTTTGCAGATGCCTTGCTTGCTGAAATGAATAAACATGATAAAATTGAAACAGCTTCGGGAAAAGAAAGTGTATTCAGGATATACAAAGACGTCCGTTTTTCTAAAGATAAAACGCCTTACAATATCCACTGGAGCGGATCATTTAAAAGGGCCACAAATAAATTACGCGGCGGGTATTATTTTCGTATAGAACCCGGAAATTCATTTTTGGCAGGCGGCTTTTGGGGGCCTGAAACGAATGATATGAAAAGAATAAGGCAGGATATAGATTACAATTACAAGGCCTGGGAAAAATTGTTCATAAACAAAACATTGATAAACACATTTGGCAAAATAATAGGAGAGCAACTTAGCTCTGCTCCGCGTGGTTACGCAAAAGACCACCCCGCTATTGACCTTTTGCGCTATAAGCAACTTCTGCTTAAATATGAGTTTACTGATAAAGAGGTGTGCAGCCCTGATTTTTTAAAGAAGGTAAATGATGTGTTCAAAAAAATGCGCCCCTTCCTCAATTTTATGAGCGAGGTACTTACAACAGACGCTAATGGAGTACCTGATGCAGATTAAAGCGTTGTTCCAAATGAAATAATAATCGGGTTCTATCCCTCAAGCGGGAAAAGAGTTTACGGAATGAGAAAAAGGTGTGTTTCAATAACCAGAGTATATTTTGAAATTATTAACAGGCAAGAAACACGGATCTTGTTTATTATAAAACGCTAATGATATGCAAAAGTTAGTGATATTAATGATCATTTGGAATTTTTTTCATTCGGGGCATGCCTTTTGAAAGTGACTGGTTAAATTGTAAACTTATGAAACTCCTTCTTTTATCAGCAATCGTTACCCTGTGTTTAATTGTATCGTGTACCAAGAACAACGGTTACTCCGGCAGCGGCAATTCGCATATGAATGTTTATCTTACTGATGGCCCGGGCGCATATAGTGCTGTAAATATTGACATCCAGGATGTGCAAATTCATACAGGAAGCGATACAAGTGAAAGCAGTTGGCAATCGTTGCACCTTATTGAGCCTGGTGAATATAACCTGCTTGATTTTAACAACGGCCTGGACACATTAATTGCATCCATTGACTTGCCAGCCGGAAAGGTATCTCAGATAAGGCTTGTTTTAGGGAGCAATAATAATGTTGTGCTTAATGGCATTACATATTCTCTTACTACACCATCAGCGCAGGAGTCTGGCCTTAAATTAAATCTTGATGCAAATCTTGTTGCAGGCGTAGCATATAACCTTTGGCTTGATTTTGATGCAGGCAAATCAATTGTGCAAGCCGGCAACAGCGGTAATTTTATTCTTAAGCCAGTGATCAGGGCATTTGTAAAAGCAGAGTCCGGGGCAATAACAGGCATTGCTTTACCTATAACTGCTAAAGCAAGTATTTACGCTATTGCGCCCGGCAATGATACTGTTGCAACTACTATAGCTAATCCTTTAACGGGAATGTTCCAGGTAAACGGGCTTCCGGCAGGAACATATTCTGTAGCAGTTAATGGCTCTGGCAGCTTTAGTGATACTACCATTACAAACGTTAATGTTTCTATCGGCGCCTCAGCTGACCTGGGGACGATACAACTGCATTAATAGGTTGAATAAAATATGTAAACTAAAAAAGAGCAATCATAGGTTGCTCTTTTTAGTTTGCTTAAAATAAACACGAATTTATCAAGCCAGCATTTTTTTCAAATAGTTATAGCTGTTGGCTACATTTTGCAAAGGCTGCGGCGCGCCATCCTGCTCTACAAAAAAGTATTTCATGCCTGATTCTTTGGCATTATCAAAAATGCGCTTAAAATCCACTATTCCCGATCCAACTTCTGCCGGTTCTTTGTTTACTTTGTCCAGGTCTTTTGCATGCCACAGCGGAAAACGCCCCGGGTGCAATTTAAAAAGTGCTACAGGGTCCTGGTTTGCTTTGGTTGCCCAGGCAAGGTCTAATTCCATCTTCACCATATTTTTGTCTGTGTTGGCGAGAATATAATCAAATGGCCGCTGCCCTTCCACCATGTCAAACTCTGTGGTGTGATTGTGGTAAGCAAATTGAACACCCACTTTCTTACACGCTTCACCTGCTTTGCTAAATACATCCACTGCAGTTTTAATTTCGTCTAAAGTGTCAACAGGTATAAAGGCGCATACCAAATAACTAAGGCCGCCTTCTGCCGCGTTATCTGCCAGTTGCTGGTAATCGTCTCTAAGGTTAAGCTGTTTTGGCATATTCTTCATGCCTGCCATCATAGTTCTAATTTTGGTAGAGTCTTCCGCCGTTTTAGCCATTTTCAACACCTGGTCAACAGTAATTGGCGCACCGCCTACGTGTGCTGAGCGCCACGTCATACCGGTATCTTTTACCATTGCAGCAAATTCTTTAGGGGCATATCCATACCAGGGCCCTTTTTGCGAGCCTGCGCTTTCAACTTGTGTATAACCGATGGCTGCTACTTTTTGCAGGGTGCCTTTAGTATTGGTTGTCATTAAATTGCCAAGCGTGTATAACTGAAGCCCAATGGGCTGAACAGCTTTTTTACCGGCAAATGTTGCGGCCATTGCGGAACGCCCCAGCAATAAACTTGCTGCTGCAAAGGTGCCTGATTGTTGTAAAAATTTTCTTCTGTTAGTCATATGGATTTTTTTTATGCTGAATGACGGGAGAGTGAGTTATCAAATTGAAAATTACCTAAAAATGCCATAAGAAAAGCAAAATAAGTAATGATGGCTGCCTCTATGCGTTATTTCGTTGCCTTCACCCGCTCACCTTCCGCGTCAAACATTGCCATCAGGCTTCCTGTTATATGGTCATCATCTTTTTTGTTCATTACAAGGTTTACATCGTAACCCTGGGCATTAAAATAAACGGTTACAGTGTTGGCGCTTACTTCCGCCCTGTCGATCTTTGAAATTTGATTGCCTGTAGAATCCTGCACAACACCGGTAATAGTGGTGTCTTTCTTCTCCAGCACAAAAAACATTTTTGTGTCGCCATTCGGCAGCCCTTTTAACAGCACATTCCATTTGCCCGCAAAATAATCAGCGCCTGATGTTTGTGCCTTTGCGCCAAGCGTTAAAAACAAAATAAATAATGCCGCAAATAATTGTGTCATTTTTTTCATGATAAATGATGGTTTTATTTTTTTTAAAATCGAGTATTGTTTTGTCCTGGAGAATACTTTTACTAAAATTTAGGAAATGAAGATAGGAGATTTACTTTTATATTTACTAAATTTTAGTAAATAAATTTTTAGCCAACAAAAATGACTGCCTTACAAGAGTTACGTGAATTTATAGAAAAGGGTTATTTGACTCACCGCCCGCATGTAACGGTTGACTGTGCCATTTTTGGTTATCATGATGGAGAACTAAAATTGCTGCTGGTAAAAAATAAGGTGTTTACCAAGTGGTGTTTGCCTGGTGGCTTTGTTAGAAACGACGAAGGCCTGGACCAGGCCGCGGCAAGGCTTACCGCGGAACGCACAGGCATTGAGAATTTATTTTTGAAGCAATTTAAAACATTCGGCGACCCGCTAAGGAACGACAACAATACTTTTGACCCGGAAAAGTTTTTTGAGCTTACCGGGCTTAGAATAGGTGAAAATAGCTGGTTAGCCGGCAAAAATGTTACCGTAGGTTTTTATGCCATATCGGATATTATACAGGCGATGCCCCGGCCGGATTTTCTGTCGAGTGAATGCCGCTGGTTTTCGGTGGACAACTTACCCGAACTGGGTTTTGATCATGAAGAAATGGTGGGTGAGGCGCTTACTACCATGCGGATACACCTGTATCATTTCCCGATAGGGAAAAACCTGTTGCCAGAAAAATTTACCCTGAAAGAAATAAAGCTTTTTTATGAAGTGATGTCCGGTAAAACACTGCATGCTTCCAACTTTCCCAGCAAATTAATTTCACTCGGCCTTATTGTAAAAACCGACGAAAAAAGAAGCATAGGGGCACACCGGGCACCACTTTATTACACATTTGATGAGGCCGTTTATGAAAGTGCTTTGAAAGAGGGGCTGGTGCTGGTTTAAGATAAGTAATGTATTGAAATCTTTGATTTTTGTTATTGCAGATTGTGTTGACAATGGTAACGCGTGCGCGCAACCCGGAAACTACTTTCTTGCATTTTAATTAACCTACCGCCTGCAACAAGGCTGTCAGGGGATTTACGGTTTGGTTAGTATTTATAAGATGCTATCAATTGTATTATAAAGTTTTTATCAACCCGGCATCTTTCTGCGAAAACAGGAAGATTTTTTGGAAAACCAATACAAAGCCCTTTATTTACCGCCTGCTGATAATTTTTTGTAGCTTTAGAAACATGTATAGTAAAATAAAATATATTCTCTCCATATTTATTATTGTACATATCTCTTTACTCCACGCACAGGTAATAGATGATTTTAAATTTGAACACCTGACCATTAAAGATGGCCTCAGCTTTAACTATACATACCATACACTAAAAGATAAATGGGGTTATTTGTGGTTTTCTACAGCGCTGGGCCTTAATCGTTATGATGGCAAAAACTTTCGCCATTTTAGATATGATAAATACAATAAACACTCAATTTCAGCAGATGAAGTTTATAACACTGCAATTGACAGCAGCAACATTTTGTGGATAGCTTCTGTTAGTGGGCTTTGTAACTACAACCCATATACCGATGTAATAAATAGAATTACAATTGATCCTGCTGATTCCATAGAAGGGATAGGCCGGATTATGATCGACAGCCGTAACAGGTTATGGACATCCGTTTTTAACAAAGGTATTTATTGCATTCAGTTAAGCGGTATTGGAAAACATAAATTATTAATGTTCCATCCTTTTAAAGATGAGTATGACGAGGAAATAACCACCATTATGGAAGATGCAGATGGTTCTGTTTGGCTGAGTTCGCAAAAATATCTTTATAAATTTACCGGCCTTAAAGCCCCGCCTAAAGAAATACTTGTTTCAACCAACGTTAGCTACAATAACTATCTTAACATACGCGCTATGCACAGGGATGCAAAGGGGCATCTTTGGATGGGTTGTTACGACTATTTTGGCCTGATAGAATATAACGAAGATAAAAATAGCTTTACTAATTATCCATACAAGCCTCCTGGCCCGTCAACATCACTAAATACCTATATAAACAAGATAAGGTATATATATGAGGAAACTGATAAAAACGGCGATATTCTGCTATGGTGCTGCACAATAGATAATGGCATAGAGATATTTAATACTGAAACAAAAAAGTATATAAAAAATTTTATGCCCGCTGATAAAGAAAGCAACAATATTAACTCTTCTTATGTGAGGCATATTTTTAAGGATAGTGATGACAACTATTGGATTGCCGGAGACCAGGGAGTTAACAAATTATCATTTCATAATCAAAAATTGAAAACATTCAATCTTTCCGGCTTTTTAAAGCCAAATGAGAGCAATGAATTTTGGAATATTGTACCGGATAAGGATTTTAACACCAACAAGATAATATGGATAAGCACGGGTGCTTATGTTTTCCTTAAATATAACACGGCAACCAATAAAGCCATTGTTTATAAAACCAATTTAGCAAACAGCTATTTTATTTTTCAGCAATCAGATGGAACAATCTGGATCGGTGGAACGTCAATTGTTAGTTTTAACCCATACACGCAAACTTTTAAATACTATACAAAATACAATTATGACAGGAGGTCCAAAAGCAAGACTGGCATCCGGGATATATCAGAACCGTTTCCTGGGTTTATCTCCATATGTGATGATGGAAGGGGGCTGGAAATTATTGATACAAAAAACAATACAAGCGTCTCAAAATCAAACACACCATTTTTAAAACATCTTTTTGCAGGAAAAAAAGTTTCTATGCTCAGGGGGCTGGATTCTAATTACTTATTTGTCGCCTGCCTGGATACGACCGGGTTTTCAATTATTAATATTAAGAATAAAACTGTCAGGTATTTTAACAAAAGCGACAACGAAGATACTTTATGGCAAATGCAAAGCTTTTTACGCGATAAAGATTTGTTGTGGCTTGGTACAGGGCAAGGTGTGTACACATTCAACCTTACAACAAACGCACTTAATTATCATCCCCTGAGCTTACAGCTACTTCATAAAAGTGTCCGCAGTTTGCAAGCTGATAGTACAGGTATTTGGATTTGTACAATATTATCGGTTGAACATTTTAATAAAAAATTAAATAAAATAGATATTGTTCTTAACATTAATAATTCACTTGGGTTCCTCACGGGGCCATATATGGTTTTAAGTAAAGGAGCGGCAAATAACTTTTATTTACCTTACAACAATGGCATTATTAATTGGTTTAATGCCGCCGATTTTACTGCCATTAACAAGCCCAGCCCCATTATTTTTACATCTGCAGAAATTAATGGGCAACAGGCCTTATATATTGATTCTGCAAATAATTATAACTATCGGCCGCTGGTTGTACCACCTGGCAGTAACCAGCTTAGCCTGGGTTTTGCCTGTATGGACCTTAGTAACCCCTCCACCAGTAATTATGCTTATTACCTGGAGCCATCTGATACGGCCTGGCATTATATAAATACTGAACGAACAGTAAATTTTGCAGATCTGTCGCCAGGCGTTTACACACTGCATATAAAAGCGTCAAACAGCAATAATATTTGGAATGAACAAGGCAATAAAATTGAAATAAGGGTATTGCCCTACTTTTGGCAAACATGGGTATTTAAAACACTTATTGTATTGCTGGCTGGGATAACTGTTATCTTTTTTGTGAGGCGAAAGATCCGTCAAATACGGCTGGAAGAAGCAAGAAAAAGTGAAGTAGCAAAAATGATCTCGGAAACGGAGATGAAAGCACTCCGGTCGCAAATGAACCCCCATTTTATATTTAACTCTCTCAACTCCATACAAACATATATCTGGGAAAACAAGCAGGAAGAAGCCACAGGGTATTTAAATAAATTTTCCAAATTAATAAGGATGATCCTGGAGTATTCAATGCTTAAACTAATAACCCTTGAGCAGGAAATTGAGGCATTGACACTTTATATAGAGCTTGAGCACAGGCGCTGTAATAACAAATTTGATTATACTATTTCTGTAGATAAAACTATTGACGCATCCTTAACATTAGTACCTCCGCTGATATTGCAGCCTTATGTAGAAAATGCAATTTGGCATGGGTTGCTGCCTGCGGGCAAACAGGGGAAACTAAGCCTTATGATAAGCTTGCTATACAGCGGCGTTGTAGTTTTTACCATTGAAGATAATGGCATAGGCCGCAGTGCTGCACAGGAAATAAAAAAGGCAAATAATAACACTAAAAAATCCTATGGCATGCAAATAACCGGGCAGCGTATAATAATGAGTGAAAACAGTAATCACAGTGGCACCGTAGTTATTAAAGACTTGTTTAACAATAACAACCAGCCTTCAGGTACCATGATCACCATAACTTTGCCCATAGAAAAATTTGAAAAGGTATAACTATGTTAACCTGTATAATTATAGACGACGAGCAGCCATGCATAAATGCCTTACAGGTGATGATAGAAAAAAAACTGGCTCATATTTTAAAAATATCCGGTACAATAGATAACCCTCTTGCCGCCGCGGCAATGATAGAATTAAATAAACCGGATATTGTTTTTTTAGACGTTGAAATGCCCGTTTTAGACGGCATAAATCTACTCTCGTCCCTTCCTGGTATAGATTTCCAGGTTATTTTTACCACTGCCCATCAGCATTATGCGTTACAGGCCATTAAATTAAATGCCATTGATTATCTTTTAAAACCCATTGATATTAACGAGCTAACGGCTGCCGTTGAAAAATGTGTTAAGAGGAAAAATGAACAAAGCAATTACATGCTTAATCAATTATTAGATCAGTTTAAAAATAATAATGCTCCAACAAAAAAAATATCGTTGCCGGATGGCAATACTTATCAATTGGTTTCCATTAAAGAAATTGTTAGGATAGAAGCCGAGAGCAATTACAGCATCGTTTATTTTCAGGATAAAACAAAAAAAGTTGTCACGAAAACACTCAAAGATTTTGAGGATCAGTTAAGTGTGCATAATTTTCTTCGCGTTCATCATTCCCACCTCGTAAACCTGGATTATGTGATCGGCTATAAGAACCAGGAAAACGGTTACATTATTATGCAGGGAAATATTATAATAGAAATATCCCGCAGGAAAAAACAGGAAGTACTGCAACGTATCCAATCTTTATAAACAGTAAAAAGCGCCACTTACTCGGCACTACCCGCCACTTGCTAAAAGCACTCTATAATGTGCTCTTCAATTCCTTAATTTTTCATTGTCATCATTTAGGCAGATAACTAAAAGTTTGTTTACCTAAGCAGATACGGAACATATTAAACTGTACAAAATGGATGATTTGGAGGGCGTTACCATTGTTAAAGATGATGCTGCTAACAGATTATTAATAAACCTGCTGCATGATGTTTATGATAACCCGGTAATTGCAGAAATATTAGGAGGTAATGGTGAAATTATACAAAAATATCATTTACAAACAGGCGCAATTTCAATTTTATTAAACGATTTCAAAAAGGGTAATTTCTCTGTACGCGTTACAATAAACAATAACGTGTACGTGAAGAAAATATGAAATTCTTTATGAAAACAATTTTATTCTCAAACCAAACCTTTTCAAACGAACCCCTTGCCAAACAGGCAACGCAGGCCATTATTTCTTTCCATTTATCAAATGGGTTTGTAAAAAGCTGTTGTATTACTGCAATACTACTATTCAGTATGTCAATACGGACTGCTGCCCAGGATATTGACAACCTTTCAAGCCAAAAACCTTTTCAGATAAGCGGAACTGCAGGGCTCGGGTTTGGCACCTATACTTCTTCGGGCATAGCCGCAAGGGCAAAAGGCTTTTCTTATTTGTTCAGCGGCAATCCTGTTGTTTCTATTTATGGTATTGCTTTTCCTTTAAGTATAGTGGTATCTGACCAGCAAAAAACGTTTGCCCAGCCTTTCAATCAATATGGGGTTAGCCCTCATTATAAATGGCTAACTGTTCATGCCGGCTGGCGCTCTCTCACCTTTTCACCCTATACACTGGCAGGTTATACTTTTCTCGGGGCAGGCGTTGAAATAAATCCGGGCAGGCTAAGGGCCGCATTTGTATATGGGCGCTTTAATAAAGCAATTACTACAGACACTTCTACCAATACAAAATATTTTTCACAAACACCTTCTTATAGCCGTAAGGGATATGCAGCGAAGCTTGGTTTTGGCACTGAAGAAAACCATTTTGATTTTATATTCTTAAAAGCTAAAGACGATACCAACTCTATAAAGAAAATTCCTGAAGCGTATAACGTTACTGCTGCCGAAAATTCAACATTTGGTATTTCAATGAAGTACAGGTTATTCAAACATTTTTTTTATGAATCTGATGCAGCCCTCAGCATTTACACACGCGATCTCAGGGCTGATACTTTTTCCACTAAATCATTGAGTAAAATACAGATATTAAATTCGTTAATGACCTTAAATGCCTCAACGCAATTTCTTACTGCAGGACAGGTGGCTGTTGGGTATCAGGGCAAAAATTTTAGTTTAAAGGCGCAATACAGCAGGGTAGATCCAAACTACCAAACAATGGGCGCTTACTACTTTGAAACGGACGTGGAAAATTACACCATCGCCCCCACATTTTATATGTTTAAACATAAATTAAACATTGGCGGAAGTATAGGTTTTCAAAACGATAATATATTAAAAGATAAGGCCCAGCAATCTAAAAAAACCATTGGCAATGTTACTATTGGATTTAACCTGCCAAAATTTGGATTTAATATGCAATACAGCAACTATGGTATAAGACAGGACAGGGGGCTTAACCCTGTTATTGATACACTGCGTGTTGCAAGAACCAATCATTTTATTAATGCAATGCTGCGTTTTACCCTGGGAGGAGAAAAGATATCGCACAATTTTGTTCTCACAGGCAACTACCAGGCCCTTGTTGATTTAAATAGCACAACCGCCGCTCAAACTCAAACAAATAGTAAAACCGGTAACTTATCCTACCAGTTAGGATTTAATAACGCAGGGCTTGATCTTTCTCTTATCTATAATTATACAGTTGCAGATGCCGCATTGTTTAATACTGTTATACGGGGCCCTTCTATAGGATTGGACAAACAACTTTTTAAATCAAAGCTTTCATTAAGCAGTTACCTGAGTTACCAGTTACAGAATAACAATAATACAACATCAGGGCATTTTATCAGCAGCAGTTTTACGGGCAATTACAAATTAAGCAAGCGCAATGGTATAAATATGACGCTTAATTATCTTAAAAGCACATCCGGGGATATATCAAACCCGGCGTTTAATGAATTTACAACCAACCTTATTTATACCTATACATTTTAAAAGCTATGCAAAATTTTATTAAATATTATTTTATGGCTTACAAACAACGGTTGTTATTAATATTTGCTGCTCTTTTAACCACATGTGTGGTTTGCGCGCAGCGCCCGATACAGGTAAGTATAAGCATTGCGCCGCCTTATTCGCCATTTATTTCAGGATATACCGGTGTAGAAGCCAGCAAGGTATTTTTAACCTTGCAGAACCTTACGGGCAACACCTACCAGGTAAAACTTTCCGGCTCGTTTAAAGGGGACAACGGGATAAGTATTCAATCAAAGCCCGGCTATATGGCCCAGCATCCGGTAACGTTGGGCCCTCACCAGGTAAGGCAATTTAATGGTACGGGTTTAAGCGAAGTGTTTGATATTAATAACCTCTCTATTACGGGTATAAGTATGGGTACCCTGCAACGGACACTACAACTGCCTGAAGGTAATTATGATGTGTGTGTACAAGCTATTGATTTTACAACCGGGCAATTGTTATCGGAGGGCTCGCCTTATGGTTGTGCGAATATAAACATAGCATTCCCTGATGCACCGGTACTTGTAAACCCTTTACCAGGCGATAGTATTAATAACCTTATACCTCAGAACATTGTTTTTACGTGGATGAACCCCGGCAGCGTTCCCCCCGCAACAGAATATACCCTTCAAGTTGCGGAATTACCATTGCCCAATGCCAACCCCAACCAGGTTCTTGATGCTGCAACATTCCCCTTGCTTAACCAGAAACTTAGAACTACCAGTTATGTATATAATATAAGTAACCTTCCTTTAAAGCCAGGTACAAAATATGCATGGAGAGTGATAGCTGACGATGCAACCGGTAAAACGATCTTCAAAAATAATGGTGTAAGCGGCGCGGGCATATTTACCTATGCCAACAATAAAAAATCAGTTAAGTACTCAGGGAAAAAATTTACCAAGCCAGGGATTGAAGTAAGCGGGAGTATAAAATTTCGCTATCACCCGGCAAGCACAAGCGCAGAAACTGAATCTTTGCAAGCGGGTTTCCCTGGAATAAGAACAGATGAACTGCCTTTGGCAAACCAAACAATTCAGCTCTGTTTTGGCATGTGTGCAGTGAAAACGGATATTAAAACCATAACCACGCGCCAAACGGTGGCTACTACTTTTTATGATAATAATCTTTCAGCAGATAAAAGCTTTAAACTAATCAGCAAAACAGGTGATTCCAGTATATTGGAAATGACCACAACTGACACTATTCCAAATTTTGGCATGCCCATTGGTTCGATGATTGCATATTCACAGCAGGTAATTGCAAGCACGGTTACTGACAATGCCGGGGAATATAAAATATCAGCTATCCCTCAGGCAAATATGGCCGCGTCAATTTTGCAGATCAATTCAGACGGGACTGCTTATGTAAACTGTTATTATATTAATATAGTAAATAACCATTACACTGACCCCACCCAGTATATATACCTGAAACCTGTAAGTGATATAGGCACGGCATCAGTTAATATTGGTACTTCTATCGTTTATGTTGACAATTTTAATCTTAATGTAACTGTTAATAAGAACGGCCAGGATGAATCAGCTGAAAACAATAACCAGTTAAACATCACAATATCCAAAGGGGGCGATACTGCTGTTAATGTTTACGTTTTACGAAAAGGGGATCTGCAGCTTGCAAAGGATGTGCCTGCAGGCGAAGGGGATAATATAGGGGACAGCCTATTTTTACCCCTTGCTAATAAGGGCAAATACACACTGGTAGCAAAACGAACAGTTACATTGAAAAACCAGGGTAACCAGTATTATGCAGAAGCTGTTTTTAATAACCTTATCTATAACTTAAACCCGGGAGAAGATTATTATATTTATGCCGACTATAAAGGCACCGCTGTTTACTTTGAACCCCTTGAACATAAATGCCTGCCTGATGCGATTGCAAATAAATGGTTCTACACACCATTATATGGTACCCGTACTTTATACACTGATAATGCTGCTCTTGATCCTGCATACGAATCATTCAAAGTAGATGGCGTTCTGAAATATGCTTTTAAAGACGGCACTTCAAAACCTTTGCCTAATATGAGCATAAGCCTGGTGTATGTAGCTTATAAAATTGGCGCTGATAAAGTTACAACAACTTATGATTTTGAGAATGAGTCGCAAACAGTTGCTACTACTACGTCTGACAACAACGGCAATTTTGAATTCAATTCCGGGCTGCTGGATTATTACAAGTATAGTGACAATGATGTGAAATTTAAAGGCAATTATTATGGCGTTTCTGAAGTTGGCAATGCGCTTATGATATTGGTGAATAATGTTTATTATGCAAGCCCCGGCACGCCTTACCACCTGGAACATGGTAATACTTATAATATAGGCGAGGTTACAGCAAGGGTTAAAGAGTATGCTTTAACTGTTAATGTGCAGGGGAATGATTATACTACAAATAAAACCCAAAGTTTTAACGGGCAGCGTGTTTTTTTATGCCGTAAAGCGTCCTTAAACACCGGCGCGCTTGGCATACCCGCAGAGGAGGGTATGCCCGCCACAGTTGGTGCCAAACAGATAAATGATATTGATGGCACCCTTTATAATGTTATAGCTTACATGGAAACAGATGCTAATGGCAAGGTAACATTTAATAACCTTGTGGCTAATGACATTAATGGCAACGGTAACGATATTTACTATATATATTCCGAATCAGGCATTACCTCGCTCAGTAACTATTCAACAGAATATGGCATTGGTTTTTCTATTGATAAAAACACATCAAACTTCTGGCATTATAATGGCGTCGCAGGGTCTGGCTATTATAAAAACCCCATCTTAAATGCTGACATAGATTTTTATCCTCAGCATACCACTAATACAACCGTAACATCAATAGCACAAAAACCTTTTGTGGAAGGTTCTGTTTATCCATTTGGAAACAGCAGCACAACCGCACTGCCTGGAGTAAAAGTGGACTTATACGATGTTATACCCAAAATGTCGCCAACTACATTTGTGTCGGGTGTCGGCACCATTGGGGTAAATGCCATGATGAAAAATGATTTTGGGCAGTTATTAGATCAAAGCCAAACCACGGGGACTGATGGCGTATTTCATTTTAATAATATTATCAGTGCGGGTATGTGGAAATTACTGGTATTTTCAAAAAGCGGTTTTATAACCGGGTACGAGATTGTAAACGGAGGCACTCCTGTAACCATGGGATTTAAGCAAAGCGTAAAAGGCATTTTATATCCGCCCGCAACCGCCTTCGTTACGGTAAGAGATGCTTCTACAAACAATATTATAGCAGCAAATATAATTGTAGGCGATAACTTTAGCTGGGCGCAACAGGTTCTGCCGGGACCTCATATTCCGTCTCCTCAAACTATGCTTAGTACGCCATATAATTCAGTAACTTTTACGGTAGTACCCGAAGATAATGTTCATTATAAAACACAAACATTCACGCGGCAAATATCCCCCCCTTCATCGCAGGTGGAGGCGGGTTATCAAAAAGACAATGCACAGGTGCTTGCTGATTTTTTAATGACGTCCGGCAATAACACAAACAGTATTACGCTTTCTGTTTCGTTGTTTGATGCAACAAACAATAAAGCTCCGGCCGGAACAGTCAGCATTTTAGACATCCCTGATGATGGCAACCCGGCGCCTGTTTCAAACCCGGTACTTGTGTTGTTAAACAAATCGGCAAACTTATCCTTCAGCACCAAACTAAGTTATTACCGCATCCTGGTAAAATCGCCCGGCTATGTTTCAAAAATAATGACAGTATATAACGACCCTAACGGGAATGGTATTGACAATGTATTGGTACAGTTGCAGCCGGGGCTTACTATTACGGGCATTGTAACAGCGAATGGAAACCCTTTACAAAATGCAAAGGTATATATTCAGAATATGATCCCTTCGGAGGAGGGCTATACTGACGATAAAGGTAGTTTTACATTGAACGGCCTGCCTGCCAGTAACCAAAAAGTAACTATAACAGCCTGTAAGGCCGGCGATAATATTATTGGCCAGAGTGTTGATATTGCGCTTACACCCGATGTAGTATATACCCGCGGTTTTGAGCTCGGAGGTAAAGTAGTTGTAAACGGCTCCACAGTGCCAAGCCAAACCAAGGTGGTTAACTTCAACTTAAACTCAAGCACTGCATTTAACCTTCAGGCACTTTATGGATTTCCCCTGGATGTAGAATCACTTGATAAAAAAGCGGACGGTTATTACCTCACCGGCAAAATAGAGTTGCCTGCAGGTAATTCTACTATTTCTGCCGTAAGTGTTTATGGCGGCAAGCCTACCCTGCATTTTACCAACATAAAACTTTATTCACCGGGCGACCCAATATTTCAGGAAATATTAAAAAGGCTAAACATTACGGGAAACCAGCTTAAAGCAGGGGCTTTAACGATGCTAATTGCAAAGCAGGGACATATAGAAGCGGACGAATACGGCATTCCATTAAAAATATACACCAAATACGATGGCTGGCTTGAAGGTACTGATAGTGCCATTTCAATTCAACCTTTAGATGACGGTTTGGGAGGTGAGGTGAAAGGGGGCATAGGGCTGGTTGCCGCATCTTTTGCCGCAAATGTGCAATTGCCCGTCACGATGTACCTGCAATCCGGAATAAATGATAAAGTAACGCAGGCAGCAGCTTTTGTTTCTCCTAATAAATCACAAACGGGCAGTTTTTTAAATGCATACTACTTAAAAAGCCCAGTCTATAACGCAAACTTTGCCTTTAAGCTTAACGGGCTATATACCGCGAATGCTGCCACAAACAGTTATATTGCGGCAGACGGCGTGCACTTGTTCACTACCATTCATACAAACCTGGAGAATGTATCCCAGCCCGATATAGCTTTCAACGCAGGGGAAATAATTGTGAACGAAAAAGAAATGCCCTATGTAAATGGCACAACCCCGCTTGAAATACCGTTAGATACCTGGAAGATAACCAGCAGCAGCTGGGGTATTGGAAACGGGCCATTAATTGTTAACGGAAATGTAGCTGCAGGCGCTTTTACCGTGCCGGTAACCGGCCTTGAAATAAGCTCAAACACAATAGCATTTGGCAATTTTAGCTTGACAGATATTAAGATCGCTGGAGATAAAAAACTGGTCTTTGATTCCAGTCAAACTACTGTATCTTTTGGGTATGATAAGGGAGCGCAATATGGCACCATATTTAGCCCGCAGTATGGATGCTGGTCATTATCCATGTTGCCCACGGATCCGAGCGGAGTGTTGACAAAGGTTACGAACCTGCCGGATATGGACGCAAATGATGGGATAGCTATTATGAATGTAACCCTGTACAGCAAAGGCTCAGAATCGCGCATCGTATTAAGCCAAACCCAGCCGCCTGTAAAGCTAAACGGGTTTGCATCGTTTACTCCTTACAGCCTTGAGAATGCAGATGGTTCCTTAAAAATAAAAGGGCTGCTGAATTTGAACATCCCTGCCCTCTCGGGCACTGAAAACATAGTTTACAATTTGAATTATGCAGCTGGGCCTTCAGGCAGCCTTATACATATTCAGGACAACATAGGCGGGTTAAAATTAGTAACCAATGGCATTCGTGCAAATTTTGATACCGCAGGTCAAATATTTACGGGGGATAGCCTGGTACTTAACGGTACTTTAATGGATAAGGAAACCAACTCGCCATACTCCTTCCCAATACATTTTGTTGCAAATTCCAACGGTGGAAATATAAATGTGGTGAGCAATGTTAATAATGTAATTGCGATGGGTAGTGGCAAGCAACTGGCAAACATTACAGGCAGTATGGCTTTGAATGGCAGCACCTGGGATAATTTTAAGTTTGCAGGTGAAATACAAGGAGCGAAAGGTTTAACAGCCGGCAGCAAAGTTGCATTTGAAGTAAAGGGGGACCTTGTGGTAAGCAAGCAAGCCATAGGCGTAGCCAACATGCCGCTTGGCAGCAGTGACAGCAGCGGTACTTTCAGCCTTACCTATGATTTTGAAAAAGGCGCTATAGTAGGGTCGCTTACACTTAAAAACGTTGAAACGCCAACAGCTACTTTTGATGTTGGAATAGAAATGCAGATTGGTGGGTCTGGCTGGTATTTTCTTGGGTCGGCTAATATTTCAAAATTAAATTGCATCCCTTTCCCGTTAAATGGCGCAGGGGCTGCGTTTTGTGCCGGTGATGCCGATATGTCCCCCGGGATGCTGGAAATAATACAGCCTGTTTTTCACGATGGGGTGATACCTGACAGTTTTTCTATAAGATTTAAACATGTTAGCGGGACGATCTTTGTTGCCGGTATTGACGTAAAACTGCCCCTGCCGGAATTTCACATAGATGTTGATATAGCGCATGTTGACATAACTTATGGAATATATGCAAATGCTTATGCCGGGCTTAATTTTGTTGAAGGAGCACCTGAAATTGCAGCCGGCCTTAAAGTGGGAGCTTATATAAATGTGTCTGCAGGTGCTTCAGTCGGTTTGGTTTGTGCCGGTGTTTCTGCCGGGGCAGACTTTAATGTAAGCGGCGAAATACTTCTGGAGTTGCCCACAATAAGCACTCTGTCACCCGCCACATTTTTTACAGCGAAAGGTGTAGAGATTACTGCGGGAATAAAGGCTACCCTAAGCCTTAGCGGAGATGCATTTGTTGGGGGTGGTGTTTGTAATTCAAATTGCGAATCAGTAAAAGCATTTGGGGTTACAATACCTCCGGGGTGCTTTAAAAAAGAAATTGGAGGCGGGTTAAGTTTTGATTGCGGCCTTAACATTACGAAATCGAAACTGAGTATTACACCCGATCATATGACCCTTTTTGCAGACCTTTTTGGATTTCACCCGACAAAGGAAATTGATTTACCCGGTCTTTAAACATTTATAATATACTGTTTATGTATAAACATTTAATAAGTTCATTCGTACTTGCCACCTTATATTTTAGTGCTTACTGCCAGCAAAATGATAACATCGCTTTTGCAGGAAAGCATGCAATATTCATCTTTCATGGCTTTGCGCCGGCATCGCCACAGTTTCCCGATGCGGCAGGCAATACAGGGTTTGCGTTACAGCGCAGGGAAGTGCCGGGGGCTATTACATGGGTTACCGTTAATAATTTCCACAGCCCGCAGAACCTTGATGAATTGATAGCCAATTATAATCTGGCGCTGGCCTTGTTGCCCAATGCAAGAAAGGTTACGTTCAACCCTGCCGAAGCCTGGCAAAAATGGCAAAAGTATAAAAGATATGATTCATTGGTTAATGAAGTTGGCTATGCCCCGGGGCAAATTGCATTTAGTATTTTAGTAGCCGATACAGCAGTGCAGGCCGGTAAAACCTACCAGTACCGTATTGTGAAAAACATAGTGATTGTAGCGACAGACAGCAGTTTTGTAAGCAACCAGGTGGCTTATCCCGCGCATTTAGAAATGCCTGTACCTAAATTTCTGAAACGGCAAACAGAAAGGGATGCAATAATAATAAGCTGGTATTCGAAAGGTTTTAAATCAGTGGATAACTTTAATGTTTACCGTTCAACCGGCAACAGCAAAGTATTTGCTTTTATAAAACCGGGCATACGGGTAGTGCAGCACCAGGACTCCGCTATTTATACCCTTGTAGATAATAATGTAGTGTTTAGCGAAATGTACCAATATTATATTGAGCCGGTAAATGGTTTTAGCGGCGGTGGTAATATTATAAGCGATACCATACCTGCTACCTGTATGAACCCGCAGCAATTGCAAACGCCTCAAGATATATATACCAAACCCGATGTAAGCCGTAAAGCTATCGTTCTTAATTATACACTTCCGAACCAAAGCTATATAGGCAGTGTGCATGTATTGCGAAGCCAGCACTTTGATACCGGGTACGCCGAAGTGGGCATAAACGGCGCGGGTGATACAAGCTATGTTGATATGCGCGTAAGGCCTGGTGTAAAATATTATTACTATCTTATAATGACTGATAAAATGGGCCGCAACAGCCCGCGCAGTATTAAAACTTTTGGTTTATACCAGGATACCGCAAACGACCAGGCGCCAAGGTTTACCGGGACTGAAAAAGTTGCCGGGGGTATAAAAATAACCTGGCAAAACCCGCCGCTAAAAAAAGAAATAAGTGGCTATTATGTTTATCGCAGCGCTGGAGGAGGCAGTAGTTTTCAACGTATATCCCTTCTTCTCAGTGTGAAGGATAGCGTAAATATTTTCATTGATACCGCTAAAAACTTAAGCCCGGGGATGTTATATTCTTATTGTGTACAGAGTGAAAACCTGAGCAATAAGTTGAGTAAAAATTCCAATACAGCTTTTATTAAAACCGATGACCCTGCAAGTGTTAAGGTGCTATTCACTCCCCGCAACGTAAAAGCCCTTATTGAGAATAATCATGCAAGGCTTGTTTGGTACGATATGCGCATACTTAACAACAATCTTTCATACTACCGCATTTTAAGAAAAACTGAAGATGATAAGGAATTTAAAGCAGTAGCGGAAAAATACCCTGCTGTTTTTACATCGTATTACGATACAACATTGCAACCTGGCCAGGCATACGAATATGCCATTGAAAGCTCAGACGGAAGCGGGCACACCAGCGCACAGGTTTCTACCAATATTATAAGAATGAAGGATGAAGTGCTGCCTTCGCCCATAATATCGTTATTTAAAACAACTGATGGTATTAGTTTATCGTGGGGGGATATACAGGATGCACGCATACACAATTATAATATTTACCGTTACGCTAAAGGGGATAAACCAGAAAAGATTGGCAATGTATCTGCTAAGGAAAGTTCTTATGCAGATAAAAATATTGCAGCGGGAAAAATGTATTATTACTATATTGAAGCAGATGCAGAAAACAGGTCGTTAAAAATAATGCAGAGCAATACAGTATATGTAATGATAAACAGTAATTAGGATCATTATATTAAGAAGGCATGAATATTCAGATCATCTTTGAATAAATATCCCTTTAAACTTAAACAATACGATTGCTCCGTCAAGTAAACGCGCGTCTATCCTTATCAGCTCCTCCTCAAAATTGAACTTCAACTTCAGTTCAATCATTTTGTTATCAACAGGGTGTATAAACGATAAAAATTTAAGGTCAAGGGCCCTTACGAGCCTGGTTTGTTTATTCAGATGATTTTCCAATACCTCTTTAACCATCTGCATCATGCAAGCCCCCGGAACAACAGGCTCGCCGGGAAAATGCCCTTCAAATATTGGATGCGACGCATTAAATTTAATATTGGTTGTTATCTCATTCCCCTCTGTTTGCAGGGCGCTGAAACTAAAAAAATCGTTTTGCAGCATTATCTTTCTATCTTTTTTAAAGCAATGGTAAAACTAAAATTTTTATGGGTAATGCCAATTGTATCCGGAATGCCATTCTTATAATCTCTCATAATGGCCTGCACAATGGGTTTATGGGGCGAACAAACTTCTGCTATAGTTATTGCAGTGCCTGCCAGGTCAGTAATATAGCAGTATGACCCTTTTTGCTTTGGGAAAATGTAATACAGGCTACTATCATCCTTACGCAAATAGGCTTTGGCAGTATCCTGGTTACTCATCAGTACCAGTTCAAAATCTTTTCGCAAAGTTTTTATAACAGGCTTTTTATCTATTTGCTTTATGATATAATAAACCCTGAACCCTCCATCCGGCCTGAACTCAAAATCAAAAAACTTAAACCCGGTTTCCGTTGAAAACACTACCCTGGTGCTGCTGTCAGGCAATATTTTTATTATCAGCAAGCCGCTTAAATAATGGCCTACAGCATTAACCTCAGCCTTATATAATGCCACTTTAAAATTTGGCCTAAATTTTTCCACGTAGCCAATATTGCCGTTAGCACCCTGCAGGTTTTTATACACCGGCGAACAGGATGCCATCAAAAAAATGAAACTACTTAATACTAAATAACGCATCGGGCACAGTGGTATTTAATTCCCTGTTTGTAAAATGAAGTACGGTATTGTCACCAGAGTCCTCATTCATCTCAATCGTGGTAACTGAATAGTCTTTTTTATCAATAACTACTTCAATCGTTGTAAAAAATTCTCTCAATGTTTTTGCAACCGGCGATAACTCAACCATATAGGCAGCTTTGTTTTCGTACACATTTGTTATAAAATCAGGATTGTTGAAAACCGCCCCCTGTACACAATCCAGGATTATTTTGTTTATCTGCTGAAAAATTTTACTTGACTTTAAAGAAACGGTAGTTTCTTTTTTATCGTCTTTTATATACATGTTGCCACTGTTCAGTATCACCAGGTATTTAAATGGCGTATCATATTCCATACGCAGCCGGTTATCTTTCTTGAACCAAAATTTTCCCCTGGAAATAATTTTTTCAGAAAGCATCGACAGGTTTTTCTCCTGTGTAAAATCGCTCTTGATCGTTTCTGTTTTTTGCGCAATTACTGTAAACTGCTCTTTAAAATTTGCAAGGTCTTTTATGGGTGTATAACCGGCAGGCTGGGCATTTAACGCGGGCACTGAAATGATCATACAAAGGGCCAAAATTATTTTACGCATAAGCTTGTAAATTTAGCATCTCATCAAGCCGGGCTATTTCATACCCGTTTGACTTAACATATTTTAAAAAGGCGGGCAATATGGCCAATGTTGTCGCGCTGGTATCATGAAACAAAAAGACCGCCCCCGGTTTTAATTTATTGATCACTTTTTTTAAGAGTTTCTGCTCGTCTTTTATTACGGTATCCAAAGAGCGTACACTCCATCCCACGGGAGTATATTTACCATCAACAATAGCTTTTGCGAGGTTTGGGTTTGTAACGCCGTAAGGTGGCCTGAAAAGTTTGGGTGTTTTGTCAATTACTTTGCTAATCACTTCATCTGTCATGGCCAGCTCGGCTATCATTTCGTTTTTTGAGAGCATATCAAACCAAAATTGATGGGAGAAACTATGGTTGCCAATAATATGCCCTTCATCATAGGTTTGTTGTAATATCGCTTTATTCTCCTCTATCTTGCTTCCAATGCAAAAAAAAGTTGCTTTCGCGTTATTATTTTTAAGTAGTTGCAAAATATTTGGGGTGTTTATGGCATCGGGGCCATCGTCAAAACTAAGTGCAATAATTTTTTTTTGAGTTTTGATCGAACAAACAATTGGGATGAAAAAGTTTGACCCCACATGATAGCAGCCATAAAAAAGCCGCGATAAATAGACACAGCCAAGGATGATATAAACATAAACAGGAATAGCATACACAAAATTGGCCGCAATAAGCAACGCCAGCAGGCCAATAAAAAGTATATTCGAGTTCCTGAAATTTAACATGCCGAAATTAAAATTAGTGAATGATATATATTTTGGTAATGGTTGTATATAAGTACTTTGTTTATTTTGTTTTTTGTCACCCCCGTATGGCCCAATATAGCGGGGATACTGTTTGCTTTTACAATGTTGGCAGCCATCCACAACGCAAAGGCGGTAGAAGTAGGATACTCGCCGCACAAATTTTTATAATTAGCAGACGGAACCCTGTCAAATAATAGTTGCTGCAGTTGCGCAAATACTTTATCGTGTTTGGCATCTCCGTTATTGCCGGTAATAAACAAGTCAATATCACTTGCGCTGATACACTGTGCCGCTAAAAATGAACTGATATGTTGCGCTGTTTCTGTTATATCCGCGGGTTTATAAAAAGTAGCAACAGCGTCAATATTAGCCAGGTTATGTTCTGAGGGCTTACTTGCCAGTAAAAAAAAAGCGGCGCCCTCCCCGCCAATAGTGCCTTTTGAGTTTAATAAAAACAAATTGGTGTTTGAAACAGGGCCGTGTTTATATAAACCCGTCCTGCTTAATATAGTGTGGCTAATGTCTGTTATTTCATCCATTCCCCCTGCTAAAATATTAGCCTGTTCATTTTCACTTAGCAGCATTAAAGCATCCAGCAAGGCGTTTTCAAAAGATACCCCGCCGCTAACAAATGTATTGTTATAATAATTGCACTTGATCAGCAATGCAATTTGAGCGCCTGCCGTATTGTGGGTGGACTGTACAAAGGCGGTAGGGGTGAGGGGCTCTTCATCCTGCTCAATTACACTGGTCAAAAAAATACCCGTATCTTCAAGACACCCGTAAGCAGTGCCGGTTATTATGGCATCGGGGCTGGTTATACCCGCATCCTTTAAGCAGGTTAACGCGCATGCCGCGCTCATTTTTATAAGCCGGCTCATTCTGCGGTTCAGCTTTGGAGCGATTATTTCATTATAATCCGGCTCAATACAGTTTAACCGGTTTCCCTGGTATTCAGCCAGCCCGTTTAAAAATGAGGAGTTATCAAATGTGTTTTGTGGAGAGATACTTACCGCTGACCGTATATACGCTTTCATCTTTATAATTTTGAAAAGATGAGTGAAGAACAGTTTCCACCAAAGCCCACAGAGTTGGACAGCACATTTTTAAGTTCCGGGTCTGTTGAAAAACCGCTCTCCGGTATAAATGCAAATTCTTTTATGGGTGTTTGCAGGTGAAGGTTGGGATAAATTAGTCCCCGCTGTACGGCCAGCGCGGAAAATACCGCTTCAATTCCTGCACTTGCACCCAGGGTATGCCCTGTAAATGATTTTGTAGAGCTCAATTTAGGATAGCGCGGGTGAAATAACCGTTTTATAGCAGTGCCTTCTGAACTGTCGTTATTTTGTGTTCCGGTGCCATGCAGGTTAATGTAACCAATATCCGCAGGTTGTAACCCGCTCATTTTTAAAGCGCCGGACATGGCCCAGTAAGGGCCGTCTCCTTCAGGCGACGACGCTGTTTGATGATAAGCGTCATTAACATTACAATAGCCGGTGAGAGCACAGTAGAGATTGGCCTTTAATAATTCAGCAACCCTTTCTGAAACTAACGCAAGGTACCCGGCACCCTCACCCAGGTTAAGGCCCCTTCGGTTTTCATCAAATGGCTGGCAGAGCTGCTCATCTAAAATCATTAGTGTGTTAAAACCATTAAGCGTGAATTTGGTAAGGGCCTCTGTGCCGCCCGCAATTACCGCATCAAGTACATTGTGTTTTATTAACCTTGCACCATACATAATGGCATTGGCAGAGGAGGAGCATGCGGTGCTTATCGTGCTCATATAATGCCTTATGCCAAGCTTTTCGGCAACCATAGCGGTAATATTCCCGCATTCATGATAACGTAAGTCCCGGAGTTTTCCCTTACTGTGATCGGGTAAAAAATCAGCAAAGAACTTTTCAGTTTTATCCATGCCAGCCACGGTAGTTGCTGAAACAAAACCGGTTCGTAAATCCGGTATATCTTTTATGCCGGAGTTATCCAATGCTTCCTTCGCGGCTATCATACTAAGCATAACGTTCCGGCTGGCAGACGGTGAAAAGCCTGAAATTGCCGCAAGCTCATCATTAGATAATTTAACCTCGGCAACAGGCAACTGGCCACGGTGATTGGTTTGCAGGTACTTTATCGTATCTATACCGGTTTTACCTTGCTCCAATGCATCAACGCACCCGGGTACATTGTTGCCAATTCCCGTAATAACCCCTGCACCGGCAACAAAAACAACAGTGCTCATTTTACTGGTTTTGTACCTGGTTTGATTTTATGAATTCCGCCATAGACCTTACCGAACGGAACACATGCTGCCCATCTTCGGCGTTGGATATCTTAAGCTTATATTTTTGCCTTAGTAAAACAATAAGCTCCAATACGTCTAAAGAATCAAGGCCTAAGCCGCCGCCAAACAGCGGTTCATCATCACCGATATCCTCCGGTTTAATATTCTTTATTTTTAACTGTGTTGCGATCTGTACTTTCAAATCGGCTATTAGTGTATCCATTCGCTGCTATATATAAAGTTTATATTTCTTCATCAGCTAAAATCTCCAGTTCAATTCTGCGGGCTAATTTTGTTAATGCAACTGTATGATTTTTTACAAAAGGATTGCTGGTATCCCAAACATAACCCGCAAGAACAGAGCAGATCATTTTTTTTACCTCGTGATTCTGCTTTTCCGCAAAAAATATTGTATCCAATGTTCCTTCATACCAGGCCATAACGAATGACCGGAAAGTATCTATGCCTTGCAAAAGCGGCTTTGAGTACTCTTCTTCCCAGTCCACCGGTTCACCCTTTAACTTACGTATCACTAAATGGGCTGCCATTTGGCTTGATACTGTTGCCAATGTAACCCCTGATGAAAAAATAGGGTCCAAAAATTCGGTTACATTGCCTGTAAGCACAAACCCATCGCCATAAAACTTATCAGTGGTAGATGACCACGACTGCAAAATTTGAGGATCAAAAATAAATTCAACATCTTTTAAGCGTTCGGCCAGGTAAGGTTGTGTTGAGATCAACTCCCGCAACATCGCCTCATTCCGTCCCATATATTGGCTAAAAAACTCAGGGCAGCCCACAAAACCAACTGAAGTAATACCACTTGAAAAAGGAATAACCCAAACCCAAACCCCCGGCTGATGTACAACTATTGTTATACGGTTAGGCTCGTCGTCCATTGAACGTTTAACATCTGCCACATGGGTAAATAAAGCTTTGCGCGGGGCTAAATTTGATTGCTTTTCCATATTAAACAGCCGCGGTATTACCCGGCCATAGCCACTGCCATCAATAATAAACCGGGCATCAATATGTGTTTTATTACCTTTAATATCTTCAACTGTGGTTACAGAACCTGTACCGTTAAATGTAATTCCGGTTACAGTAGTTTGATAACAAACGGGTACGCCCATTTTTTCGACCGTATTGGCAAGCGTTTGGTCAAATTCTGCGCGCGGTACCTGCCATGTCCAATTCCAACCGGGTGTAAACTGGTCGGCAAAAAAATAATCGCAAATTTTCCCGTTTTTTACAAACTTGGCCCCAAACTTTTCCTGGAACCCATTTTCTTTTACGGCGTCAATAAAACCGGCTTCGGTTAGGGCCTCCATGCAGCGTGGCAATAAACTCTCGCCAATAACAAACCGTGGAAATTTTTGCTTTTCAACAATTTTAACCTTAAAACCGGCCTTGTTCACGATTGACGCAGCAACAGTGCCGGCAGGGCCTGCACCTATTACCAAAACATCTACTTTTTCTGTACTCATTTATATATTTAAAATGATTTAATTAAAGCGGTTGCGGCTTTATTTGCAAAGCCAGAAGTGTTTTTCAGATGGTTTTATAAAATATGCTCAGCCTGTTATTGCCAATACAAAATTACACAAGGCCTTGCTTTACCTTCCAATCCTGAAAAAAATCAGGATTAGTTAATTGAAGAACCAAATTATCCCTGCTTAAAAATACCTGGAGCGTAGAGCCGGTTGCAATTAATTCTTTTGTGCCTGCATTTATTAAGCGGTATTCAAAATTTATTTTAGCAGATGCACAGGGTATGAAGGTTGTTTCTATAACTATCCTGTCACCATAACGTAAAAACCGTTTATAATTGCACTGGCTGTTTACAATAGGCACAACATATCCATGAGAATAAAAATCAAGATAACCCATGCCATATTTTTTGCCAAATGCTTCCCTGCCATCTTCAAAGTATTGCAGGTAATGCCCATGCCACACTATACCTAAAGAATCAACTTCACTAAACCTCACCTCCTGCTCAATGCTATTTGTTAAGTTTTGCAATGTTTTTTTGCCAAATAAATGCGTTTCTGAATGATTTTATAAACAACTCGCCTGCGAATTTTCGCTATAACTCGCATATGAGGATACTTTTTTTAATAATTGAATATTCTTATTATATTAATACACATGTACGGTTAAATTTATCCACTATATTGAGTTTCATTTCCATGTCATGAAATTGTGTTCCATCTCTTTTAAAGTGGTGTACAAGGGTTTTGCCCAATAGTTCCTAAATCCAAAACCGCCAGGTTTGCTAGTTTGGTAAACTGTTAATAACATAGTTTTTGATTTCATGTCAACAAAAGTTACCCATATGCCCATTGATTCCATGCCTTTGCTCATTCCCTCAACAAAAAACATCAAGCCTGTGCCGGTGTTATTCTGAAAATCATAATTTTTAACGACGTTGCTTATATCCTGTTCAGTGAGTTTTTTAAAATCGCCTGGATTATTGGAAAAGAAATCCTTTTTTAGTGCATTGTTTGTTTTTTGTGTTACATCAATGGCATAGTTTATTGATCCGCGGTGTACAGCCCTCGCTACATCGTATTTCTTTTGTTCATTAACAAAAAGCATATTCCATCCATCGGCATATTTATACCTAAACTCATCGTTCGTAATTGTCCCAAATTCTTTGAACTGACTAGGGGTGCCGATAAATTTAGTTTGAGAAAAATCGACCCCAAGCCATGTAATTGGTTTGCTTTCATCAAAAATATCAGCCTTTGATTGCGCAAACAGCGATTGTGTATTTGCAGAGATAATAACCAAGGTTGCAAGCCACATTAATTTGGTTACAGGTTTCATGATTGAATTGGTTGGGTTTTATTATTGATAAATATTTTCATTTCACATTTTGCAAGTAAAGCGCCTTTGCATTTAACGATTCCCGATATTATTGTTACATCAAATATTTGTTTTTCAATTTTTACCTCAGTTTCAATAATATCGCCAATTTTGGGCAACTCAAAAATCTCCAGGTTTTTAATGGCTCCTATGTAGCCCGTTGAAATTGGTTCGCCTTTTTGTTGTGCAATATATCCAACACCTGCAGCAGCTGTTTGCGCAATGTTTTCCACCAATCCTGCTTCACTTAGCTCTCCATTATAAACAAGCACATTTTCCTCTATAACCCTTACTGTTGTTTGGCTGCTAATTCCATCACAAAAAACTAATTCATCTATCATTACAAAGGGTGGCCTTTGCGGAATTATTGATAAAATATTATCTCTTGTTACAATCACTATTCTTGCCAAAAATTGTAATAATTATACCATTGCTCAGGGTATTTTTTTACTTTAACTTCCATGTCATCAACAAAATCCTTTACTATCTGTTGTAAAAGATCATCTTTTTCCAGGTATGGATATTCTTTTATTTCGCTGGCGTAAAAATGATAGTGCCGCGTACTTTCTTTCATCCCATACACAAACGAAACCGGCACTCCAAACTTGGATGCCAATAAAAATGGCCCCAAAGGAAATTTTGCATCAGCTCCCAAAAATTTAACCGTAATGGTTTTGTTACCCTCTAAAAACCGGTCAGCAGGCATGCAAACAAATTCATTATCGAGTAGAGCCTCATTTATTTTAAAAAGATGCGACAGATCATCCTTAATATAAATAAAATTCATCCGGCTTTTACCGGTAACAGAATTCAAATATTCTTTAATTCCCGGGTCTTCCCCGTCAAAAGTCACAATGTTTATGCGGGCATCTATATCACTTAATAAATGGCTTGCGGTTTCCCAGTTGCCAATGTGCGCCGTTAACAACAAGCCACCCCTTTTTAATGCAGCAATCTTATGCAAATTTTCTATCCCGTCCAAATTAAAGGTGAACTTGTTAGGAATTCCGGACCTTATAACAACCTTATCAATTATTGACTCTCCTAACAGGTTATAATTTTGATATATTTTATAAAGGCACTTTAATACACCATAGCCATGCCTTTTGTAAAAATAGTTAAACGCGTATTTTGACGATTTAAAGGAAAATATAAGATAATAAAAAGTAACAATTCGTAACAGAATATATGCCGGTATAACCCCACCTGTCCTCAAAACACTAACAAAAATTCTGTAACCCAGGGGCTTCCCTCTTGACTTACCTTTCCACGCGGGCATTACACAAGTTCGTTTACGGTAGTATTGGCTATTACATAATCATAAAAATCCTGGAAGGTTACAATACCTGTAAAATCTTCCGGTTTTACCTTAAACGAAAAATTACTTTCTATTACTACCACCAGGTCAATATAGTCCAGGCTGTCAAGGTCAAGGGTATCTTTTAAATTAGCGTCCGGAACCATAACGCTCTCGTCAATTTCAAATTCCTGGGATAAAAAACTGTTTATTTTTTCTACAATTTCTTCATTTAGCATATGATGTAGGGTTTAAATATGTTTTTTAATTATTAGGGATGAATTCGTCCCGCCAAAACCAAAGGAATTGGACAAAAATACGTTTATTTCTTTTGGTACTAAATTTTCAGCAATATTTAATTTAGCCGAATCCTCATCAGGGTTTTCAAAATTAATGTTTGGGGCCACAAACGAATTTTGCATCATCAGCATCGAATAAACTATTTCACTTGCCCCTGCCATCCAGCACTCATGCCCTGTCATTGATTTGGTTGAACTAACCAATGGATTGCCTGTTCCAAAAACCTGGTAAATAGCCTTTGCCTCGCTGGCATCCCCGGCCGGTGTAGAAGTTGCATGGGCATTAATGTAGTCTATTTCCGAAGCCGGCATCTCCGCATCTTTTAATGCCATGGAAAGCGATCTTACCGGGCCGTCAACTGTGGGGTTTGAGATATGTGCGCCATTGGATGAAAACCCATAACCAACTACTTCCCCAAGTATGGTTGCGCCTCTTTTCGTGGCCGACTCCAGGCTTTCTAATATAACTGTAGCGGCGCCCCCGCTTGGTATAAGCCCATCCCTGTCGCGATCAAAAGGCCGGGACGCTTTGGCTGGTTGTGACTCGTTGACTGAAAAGGCCGACAAAGCATCAAAGCTGCCCATCGCGTAGTGGTTAATTTCCTGTGCCCCGCCACAAATAATGCAATCCTGTAACCCACTTTTTATAAGATGGTATCCCAAACCAATGGCATGCGATCCGCTTGCGCATGCTGCACTAATGGTTAAATTTATTCCTGTCAGCTTAAATATGGTAGCCAGGTTCATGGTTACGGTTGAGTTCATCGTTTGAAACACAGCGCCCGAACCAATCATCATCGTATTTTTTTTCTCGCGGATAATGTCCGTATAAGTAATTACGGCCTTGGCTGAGCTGTCGTTGCCATACAAAATGCCCGCCCCATTTTTATTAAGGTAGTCCGCATCTATGCCTGCATTTGTTAACGCTTCAAGCGTGGCAACGTAAGCATATTCCCCTTGCTCGGGAAGCATAATTCGCGCACGCCTGTCTAAAAGTTCCTTTAAATTTGGTTTTTCAACAAAGCCGGTCAACCCTGAACGATAGCCAAAAGCTTTTCGCTGGACGTCAAACACTATACCCGATCGCCCATTATAAAGCGAATTGCTTACCTCGTCAAGGTTTTTACCTATGCATGAATATATACCTAAACCTGTAATAACAACTCTGTTCATAAAAGGGGTATGAATTTTTTTTACTATAAGTGATAAAAATACAAAAGTATCTCAAACTTCAAAACCGGGTTAAAATAGCATTATAGGAAAACGGGTAGCGGAATATCTTTATGAACGGGATTTTGAAGAAAAGCGACGCCCTCGGTGATTGTGGCCGTGCTAAATAGTAATTTTTTAATATACATTTAAGTCGTACAACTTCCTTTACTTTAAAAAATATTATGAAAACCAAACATTTGTACGGTATAATTACTGCGCTTAACACAAAAAAGAAAGCAATCTGGCTATTTTTTTAGTTGTAGTCCATTTTTTAGGAATATAAGCCCCCGTTAACTGATAATATTTCACCGGTAATATAAGCAGCTTCTGTAGATGCCAAAAACGCTACGGCGTGAGCTACCTCTTCTGGTGTGCCAAAACGTTTAACCGGAATTATAGACCTTAATTCCTTTTCATCAAGCCCTTCGGTCATATCTGTCTTTATAAACCCGGGCGCCACGGCATTTACGGTTATGCCACGGCGGCCAACTTCCTGTGCCAAAGCTTTGGTAGCGCCGATCACCCCGGCTTTCGCGGCCGAATAGTTTACCTGGCCGGGTAAGCCTTTCAGGCCTGATAACGACACTACATTTATTATCCGGCCATACTTTTTCAGTAGCATGCTGTTTATCACCAGCCTTGTAACATAAAAAAAACCATCTAAACTGGTTTTTATTACATTACTCCATTGTTCATCTTTCATCCACATCATCAGTACATCGTCCTTTATGCCAGCATTGTTTACCAGGATCTCAATATATTTATCGGTGCTTGTTTCAATCCAGGTGCCCAAAATTTGGTTGATGTCATCCTTATCAGCAACGTCAAACCTTAGCAATTCACCATCACCGCCATTTTGTTTTATTTGAGCAAGGGTTTTGTCAGCCTCATGTATGTTAGCCTTGTAATTAACCAAAACATAATAACCCATTTCGGCCATTTTGTAGCAAATAGCTCTGCCAATGCCTCTCGAGCCACCGGTTACCAATGCACATTTCATGTTTTTAATATATTTTGATTCTTTCTTAGAAAAACTTATACCGGTTTGTAACTAAAAGGCGGCTAATATAGTGTAAATATTACAAATTTAATTAGGCTGGTATTTTCAAAATAACATGGCCAATTTTGTGGCTATGTATAATATGGCCCCACATTACATTAAACACAAAATAAGTTGTACAAACACAGCCATTTTTACAAAACTTAGTTACTTTTGGCAGAAGCAGGTATATTCTGTCAACTTCAATCTAAATATCCAGGTTCAGGCCTTTTTAACCCATGAGCGACTTAGAAACAATTAGCGGCAAGTTTAATGATTTAAAAGTTTGCGTAATAATACCCACTTATAATAATGCAGGCACTCTCGCAGGCATGATAGCAGATGTTGGCAGATTTACACAACACATTATTGTGGTAAATGATGGCTCAACAGATAATACCCCGCAAATTGTGCAATCGTACCCATTCGTACAATTCATAAGCTACCCTGTTAATGTTGGCAAGGGTTGGGCTTTACGTAAGGCATTTAAGCACGCCGCAGCCAAAAATTATGATTACGCAATAACTATTGATTCGGATGGGCAACATTTTGCGAATGACCTGCCTTTTTTTATTGATAAACTTGAAAAGGCGCCCAACGCTATTATTATCGGCTCACGTAATATGGATCAAGCTTCCATACCCGGCAAAAGCAGCTTTGGGCACAAATTTTCTAACTTTTGGTTTAAGGTGGAAACCAACCTTAATTGTCCCGACACACAGTCGGGTTTTCGTTTGTACCCGTTACAATTATTAAAAGATATAAATTTTATTACCCGCAAATATGAATTTGAAATTGAGGTGCTGGTCCGTGCGGCCTGGAAGGGCGTGGCGATAGATTCAGTGCCGGTAACTGTTTATTACGCCCCCAAAGAAACAAGGGTGTCACATTTCCGGCCGTTCCTGGATTTTACCCGGGTCAGCATTTTAAACACATTCCTGGTGATCATCGCTTTTGCCTATATTAAGCCCCGCGATTTTTTCCGCATGCTTTTTATTAAAAAAAAAGGTAGGCAACTGCTTATGGAACAGTTGTTGAATTTTAATCAATCTGGCCGGCTTAAATCAATATCAATAGGTCTTGGGGTTTTTATGGGCATAATGCCTGTATGGGGCTTTCAATTATGGATTGGTTTATTTTTTGCAGCAATTTTCAGGTTAAATAAACTGTTGGTTATTATTGCCTCAAATATCAGTATCCCGCCTATGATCCCTTTTATTGTTTTTCTCAGTTATAAGTGTGGCGGCTTTTGGATGGGAAATAAAAACGCAGATATTGCCTTTATCCCCGGTATGTCTTTAAGCTCTGTCAGCCAGCACCTGCAGCAATACATTTGCGGCAGTATAACGCTGGCAGTTGTGGCTGGTATATCCACCGGGTTGTTAACTTTTATTTCGCTCAAACTTTTTAGCAGAAGGGCCGCGTCGGCTTTTTGAGGCAGTATAGCATATGGAAAAAATTATTCTCAGCATTTACAGCTATTTTGCAAAAAACCGCAGGGTATTCTATATCATTTTTGCGTCGTCCTTTCTATTTATTACCTGGTTTGCCCTGCATATAAAATTTGAAGAAGACATCTCGAAAATAATACCGCAGGATAAAAACACTGATAAGATAAGCGAGATTTTTCAAAACTCAAAATTTATTGACAGGCTTGTAATAATGGTATCCTTAAAGGACACTACGGCCCAGCAGCCCGACAGCCTTGCAGCCTTTGCCGGTGTGTTTGGCGCGGCCGTACAAAACAAACTCGGCCCCTATATAAAAAAGGTAAATTTTAAGGTGGATGACGACCTGGTTTTAAACCTTTTTGAAACGATAAACCATCACTTGGCAATTTATTTAAATGATGACGATTACCTGGCTATTGATAGCCTGATTACTCCCGAAAACATTAAATCATCACTTCAAAACGATATCAGAACGCTATCCTCGCCGGCGGGGATAGCGCTAAAAAAGATCATCAGCAACGATCCGGTTGGCTTGTCATTTATCGGGTTAAAAAAACTACAGCAACTGCAATACGACAAGAACTTTGAATTGTATGATGATTACGTAGTTACCAGGGACCATAAGAACCTGTTACTGTTTATTACCCCGGCATACCCGCCCAACAATACGGGAGATAATATAATTTTTTTAAAAGGGCTCGATAATATTATCAGTGATTTAAACAGTAAAGATTTTAAAACTATCAATGTTTCTTATTTTGGCGCCGTTGCTGGCTTTGCAGCTAACGCATTGCAACTGAGGCAAGACACCAATCTTACGCTTGGTATAACAGTAATTGTGCTTGTTTTATTTTTAGGTTTATATTTTCGTAAAACACTTGCCCCGGTTATTATTCTAATCCCTGTTTTATTTGGCGGCCTGTTTTCATTAACCTGCATCTATTTTATAAAGGGCGGGTTGTCAGTTATAGCTATGGGCACGGGATCGGTGGTTCTGGGCGTAGCTGTTAACTATTCGCTGCATATTTTTAATCATTACCGCCACACTAAAAGCGTTGAACAGGTAATTAAGGATTTAACGCTTCCGCTAACAGTAGGGAGTTTTACTTCTATCGGCGGTTTTTTTTGCCTTGAATTTGTGCAATCCGAAATATTAAAAGACCTCGGCTTATTTGCTGGTTTTAGTTTAATTGGCGCATCTTTTTGTTCTTTAGTATTCTTACCCCATTTTATTACAACAAAAAAAGAAGAAAGCCACCATAAAATAATAAAGTTTTCCTGGATTGATAAAATGGCCTCGTACAACCCTGAGTACAATAAATTTATCGTTGCCGGCATCCTCCTGCTCACTGTTGTTTTTGGATATACCGCAAACTGGGTAACTTTTGAATTTGACATTACCGGCATGAATTATATGTCGCCTGAATTAAAGCAGGCCGAAAACAAACTGAACGGAATAAATAAATTTGCGCTGCAGTCAGTTTACCTGGTTACTGAGGGAAAAACGCTGGATGAAGCGCTGGTAAATAATGAAAAACTTTCCTCTGAAATTCAGGGCCTTAAAGAGAAAAATATCGTCATAAAATATTCAGGGGTTTCCTCACTCATTATTTCCAGTTCGTTACAAAAAGAAAGAATTGCCCGCTGGAAAAAGTATTGGACGCCTGAAAGAAAACAAAAATTATTCTCCACACTGCAACAGCAGGGGCATGCCATGGGCTTTAAGCCGGCCGCTTTTGATAAATTTAAAACCCTGCTGAATAAAGACTTTGATGTTGCGGATAAAGACGACCTGGCTGCGATACGCGAAAGCTTGCTGGGTGATTTCATCAACGAAAAAGCCGGGCATTCAACTGTTGTTACCCTGGTGCAAACCTCACCCCAAAACAAAGCCAAAGTTTACGATACGTTTAAAAATGACCCGAATGTAACAGTTGTTGACAAACAATATATCACCAATAAACTGGTACAGGTTATTAATTCAGATTTTACTAAAATTGCGGTGATGTCGTCGCTGCTGGTGCTGGTTGTAATGTTGTTAACCTATGGCCGTATTGAGCTTACACTGGTTTCTTTTATCCCGATGTTTATATCATGGATATGGATAATTGGCATAATGGGGATATTTGGAATAGAGTTTAATATTGTAAACATTATTGTCTCGGCCCTTATTTTTGGCCTGGGTGACGATTACAGCCTGTATATTATGGATGGCTTGCTGCAGGAATATAAAACAGGCAAAAAAATATTGTCGTCATACAAAACATCCATTTTTCTATCGGCCATCACAACTGTAACGGGCCTGGGGGTATTAATATTTGCAAAACACCCGGCATTAAAATCAATAGCTTTTATTTCTATCACAGGTATTTGCTGTGTTGTTATAATGGCCCAAATATTAATACCATTTTTATTTAATATACTCGTACGCAACCGCACAGTAAAAAAACAATACCCGTGGACATTTGCCGGGTTTTTAATAAGCATTTTTGCGTTTTCTTACTTTACAACCGGCTGCATTATTTTAACCATAGCAGGCTTTCTGTTTAAATTAAACCCCTTTGGCAAAGAGAAAGGCAAATTTATTTACCACTACATACTCTCAAAATTTACCTGGTCAATGATGTACATTATGGCCAATGTAAAAAAGAAGATTATTAACACGCAACAGGAAGATTTTTTAGAACCGGCGGTAATCATCAGTAACCACCAATCCTTTCTTGATATATTAGCGATTGCAATGCTGCACCCCAGGCTGATATTATTAACAAATAACTGGGTGTGGAACTCCCCTGTATTTGGGGCAATAGTACGTATGGCCGATTTTTACCCGGTGGCACATGGCGCTGAAAATAGTATAGAGCTGCTGGCCGGCAGGGTAAAACATGGTTACTCAATAGTTATATTTCCGGAAGGTACCCGATCTGCGGATGGAGAAATTAAACGGTTTCATAAGGGGGCATTTTTTCTTGCAGAACAGTTAAATATTGACATTTTGCCCATATTGCTTCATGGTACCGGCGACACCATGACCAAAGGGGATTTCTTATTAAAAAACGGAAAAATTTCCATTAAAATACTGCCACGGATAAAACAAAACAATGCCAGGTTTGGAACAGGTTATACAGAAAAAACCAGGCTGGTAAGCCGTTATTTTAAAGAAGAATATAAACAACTAAGCATTGAAACAGAGGGCCCCGGATATTTTAAAGAGCTATTGTTGTATAATTATCTTTATAAGAGCCCAACACTTCAGTGGCATATTAAGCTTAAACTATTGCTTGAAAAAAATTACTGGCTTTTTCACAGGCTGCTTCCCCGCAAAGGCAAAATGCTGCACATAGGGTGTGGATACGGTTTTATGACGTACCTGCTGCACTTTGCATCCAAAGAAAGAGAATTTACGGGAATTGATACTGATGAAGACAAAATTGAGGTGGCTGGTAATTGCTTTAGTAAGGATAACAGTATTAATTTTATTCAGGCGGATGCATTGGAGTTCCCTTTTGAAAGTTATGATGCGATAATAATAGCCGGTGTATTAAATTTTACACAGCCGGTCTGTAAAGTACAGGTTATTGAAAAGTGCCTGGCCAGCTTAAGTCCGGGGGGTGCCCTGATCATAAAAGTTGATAAAAATGCGCCAGGCCAAAAGCCTGGAAATGGTATATTTGCGAGGTTTTTTCCGGTTCACTTTTTTAAGTTTAAGAAAGCAGCGGCAGGTGGCGGCTTGCCCAATTCTTCGGGACAATTGGTGAAGGAAATTGCAACAGCCCATAACATGAAATGGACTGCGACAGACCAGTTAAAAAATGCATCTGGCATCGTTTTCGTAATAACACATGAATAGCTGAAATAATAATGGAGAATTTTGACGTTGTAATAATTGGAAGTGGTATGGGCGGCTTAACATGTGCCGATATCCTCGGCAAAGAAGGTTTTAAAGTTTGTGTGGTGGAAAAAAACAAACAAATAGGCGGCTCCCTCCAAACTTATGTACGCGATAAGGTGATCTTTGATTCGGGGGTGCATTATCTTGGCGGCCTTGCAAAGGGCCAAAACCTTTACCAAATATTCAAGTACCTGGGCATTATGGATAAGCTTAAGCTTCAGCAACAGGATGTTGATGCTTTTGATAAAATACTTATTGAAGGTGATGATAATGAATATTGCTTTGCCCAGGGGTATGAAAATTTTATAAACAAATTGCTGGAGCATTTTCCTGGTGAGGAAAAAGCATTGCGTGCCTATTGCGATAAAATAAAAGAAGTATGCAGCAAATTTCCACTGTATAATTTACGGTCCGCAGATGATTTTAACGAGAAATCGGGCGTGCTTGAAATTGATACGAAAGCTTTTATTGATTCAATAACCAACAACCCAAAACTACAGGGAATATTGGCCGCTAATAATGCGCTATACGCAGGCCAGGCAGATAAAACACCCTTATACGTTCACGCACTTATTTTAAACAGTTACATTGAAAGCTCGTGGAAATGTGTTGACGGCGGATCCCAAATTGCAAAATTACTGGCAAAAAATATCAGGGAAAATGGCGGAACCATAACCCGCAATTGTGAAGTTAAAAAGATAGTGGAAGAAAATGGAATGGCGGGCCATATTGAACTTGCAAATGGCGGCAAAATGTATGCGAGGTACTTTATCTCGAATATGCATCCTGTAAAAACGCTTGAGATGACCGACACCCCCCTTATAAAAAATGCCTACCGTAACCGGCTAAAGGGTCTTGAAAATTCAGTATCGGCGTTTACGCTGAACATCGTTTTTAAGAAGAATAGTTTTAGATATTTTAAACATAATTATTACTGTGGCAGGGAAGGATATGTTTGGGCCACTGCTGACCATACAGAGGAAAACTGGCCCTTGGGTTATGCGATATTTTGCGGAGCCTCGTCCAGGTCGCAGGAGTATGCCGAAGGTTTATCTATTCTTGCTTATATGAGGTACCAGGAGGTGGAGGCATGGAAAGGCACTTTTAATACAGTTTCAAAAGAAAATGACCGCGGAGAAACCTACAACGAATTTAAAAAACGCAAAGCCGAAATTTTGCTGGATGCCGTTGAAAGAAAATTTCCAGGTTTAAGAAAATGTATAAAAGCTTATTATGTCGCAACTCCGCTGTCGTACAGGGATTATATCGGCAACGACGATGGGTCGTTGTATGGCATAGTTAAAGATTATAAGCACACGTTAAAAACCTTTATATCGCCCCGTACTAAATTGCCTAATTTATATTTAACAGGCCAAAATCTTAACCTGCATGGTATTTTGGGCGCATCAATGAGCGGCATTGTTACCTGCTGTGCATTATTGGGTAATAACAGTGTTATAAATAAAATACGAAATGCCTAAAAAAAGATCATTCATAAAAAGGCTGCTGAGAGGCATTCTGTATGTTTTTTCAGGCTTTGTTGCTTTACTGTTGATACTCATTATTTATTTATTGTGCGTAGCAATTGATTATCCTCCCAAACCAAAAGATATAAGCAGCGAACAATTGCAGCGGAGCGAACCCTCGCCGGGGTTCTATACTATTAAAAACAACTGGTTTCGTAAAAGCAAAAGCGGCCTGTATGAATTGTACGTTGAAGGTGAGCCTTTTGAAAGGGGTGTAATTAATGGAAAGCTTACCAAAGAACTGGTAATAAGGCAGGAAGATTATTTTACTGATCAGATAGCCAAAATGATACCGTCTAAATTTTATCGTTTTTTTCTTAAATATTTTGTGGCCTGGTTTAACCGCGACCTGGATAAAAATGTAACCGAAGAAGATAAAGAGGAGATTTATGGTATCTCTATGTCCGCCTCTGATAAATATAAGTATATAGGGTCTAACTATCAACGGATACTTAATTACCATGGGGCTCATGATATAGGGCATGCATTACAAGGCCTGGCTTTGGTGGGCTGCACATCTTTTGGCACTTGGGATGCCCGGTCTGAAGACAGCACAATGATCATTGGGCGTAATTTTGATTTTTATGTGAACGACGATTTTGCCCGTGATAAAATTGTAGCATTTTACAACCCCTCCCAAGGTAATAAGTTTATGACCGTTACCTGGGGTGGCTTTATAGGGGCAGTATCGGGCATGAATGATAAGGGGTTAAGCGTAACTATTAATGCCGCTAAAAGCACAGTGCCAACAGGTGCAGCCACGCCGGTATCGTTGGTTGCGCGTGAAATTTTACAGTATGCAAAAAATATTAACGAAGCTATCGGGATCGCAAAAAAAAGAAAGATGTTTGTTTCCGAGTCATTCCTGGTTGCTTCGGCTTACGATAAAAAAGCGGTTGTAATTGAAAAAACGCCCTTAACCATGGACGTATATGATCCGGACACCAATTTTATACTTTGCGCAAATCATTACCAGGGCAAAGTTTTACTCCGGTCAAAAGAAAATATTGAGCAGATGAACAACAGTGCATCCCTTTACCGTTATAACCACTTAATGGAATTATTAAATAAAAATGGAAAAAACACTGTACAAAAAACCATTAATATATTAAGGGATGTTCGTGGGTTAAATAATGCGGATATTGGAATAGGTAACGAAAAAACACTTAACCAGTTTATTGCCCAGCACTCAATTGTTTTTGAACCTCAAAAGCTAAAGGTTTGGGTTTCAACCTCACCATGGCAATTGGGACAATTTGTTTGCTACGACCTTAAGAAAGTTTTTGCCTTAAGAGGCATGAAAAAAGACCAGGAGATAATTGACAGCAGCAGCACTATACCTGCCGATAGTTTTTTGCAAACCCAAACTTATAAAAATTTCGTCAAGTACAGAAGCATTAAGCAACGCATTGATAACGGCGAAAAGGTTGACCCCGACAGCTTGATTATCAATAACCCTCAATACTACAACGCTTACGTAATTGCCGGGGACTATTCATTTAAACAACGGCAATTTAGCAAAGCCCTTAATTTTTACCAGATAGCCTTAACCAAGGTGATCGCCACAAAAGAAGAAGAAGCAGCGGTAAAACAAAAAATAATCAAATGCAACAAAAAATCAGGCGGGTGAAATTAGAATTATCACGTAACTTTCTGTATCTATGAGCAATAACATATGGAACCATGTACGCCAACTATTCCAGGTTCCTTTTACCAACCCGGTAGTTATTATTACGCTTGTATTTTTTATAATTTTGATTTCGCCAATTTTGATGGCGAAAATTAAAATGCCCCATATAGCAGGGTTTATTATTGCAGGGGCTATCATTGGCCCCTACGGTTTAAACCTGTTGAGTAAAAACCTGGCGGTGGACCTTTTTTCTACTATCGGGCTTTTGTACATTATGTTTATTGCCGGTATTGAGCTTAACATCAACGAGTTTAAAAAGAAAAAGCATAAAAGCCTTATGTTTGGCTTTTTAACCTTTTCAATACCAATTATAATAGGTTTTCCGGTTTGTTATTACCTGCTTGCCTACCCTTTAATTCCCTCTTTGCTCACAACAATTATGTTTGCAACCCATACGCTGGTGGCCTACCCTATTGTAAACAAATACAAGATTGCCGAAAATGAGGTAGTGGCGGTAACGGTGGGCGGCACGATATTAACAGATACTGCCGTGCTTATTCTGCTGGCAGTAATTATTGGTGCCAAAAACGGGGAGTTAACACCTGCCTTTTGGCTGCAGCTTACAGTTTCGCTTACAGCATTTATTTCAATTGTGTTTTTGGTTGTTCCGCGTGTGGCAAAATGGTTTTTAAGCAAGCCCGAAAGCAGTAAAACATCGCATTATGTTTTTATACTTACCTGCATGTTCTTTTCAGCATTCCTGGCACAAATGGCCGGGGTTGAGCCTATTATAGGGGCGTTTATCGCTGCACTGGCCCTTAACAGGCTAATACCCAAACCTTCAAAATTGTTTAATAATATTGAATTTGCGGGCAACGCTATTTTTATCCCGTTTTTTCTTATAAGCGTAGGCATGGTAGTTAACCTGCATGTATTTTTCCAGGGCTGGAGGGCTGCTGCCGTGGCCGCAAGCCTCACCATTGCCGCACTTGCCGGCAAGTGGATATCAGCATTTTTAACACAGAAAATATACGGCTATTCAAATACGCAGCGAAAACTGATATTTGGCCTCAGCAGCTCACATGCGGCGGCAACACTGGCAATTATTTTAATAGGATACAAGAGTAAAATAATTGACGATAATATCCTTAACGGCACCGTTATATTAATATTGGTTACTTGTATGGTGGCATCCATAGTTACGGAACGGGCCGGCAAAAGGCTGGCTTTAAAGGCCACGCACAAAATTGATGAATAATCAAAAAATGAACGGCGGCATAAATACTTATCGGTATCAACACACTGAACTCATTCTTCTAAAATTTATCTAAGTTTGGTTAAAATAAATTGTACATGATAGCCGGTATAGGTATTGACATAATTGAAGTTGACCGCATTGCAGAAAAGATTGAGAAAGATAATGGATTCCGCGAACTGGTTTTTTCTGCAAATGAGATAGCTTATTGCGAAGGCAAAACCCACAAAAATGAGCACTACGCAGCGCGCTTTGCCGCAAAGGAAGCTTTTTTTAAGGCCCTGGGAACCGGCTGGCATAATGGCACCGCTTTTAACGAAATTGAAATAACGAACGATGAGCACGGTAAACCGGGAATAGCAATGCTTGGCAACACCAGTGCTATTATCGGCGCTTTGCAAATTGTCAATATTATGGTTTCACTAACCCATATTAAAACAATAGCGTCTGCGGTAGTTGTAATAGAAAAATAGTAATTCCCATTTCAAAAAAATCAGAGATGGTGATAACACAGAAAAGTGAACTGTAACTTTAAGTTTGCTTTCCTGGAATTTCAATTTGAATACAGCACTGGCTCATTTTAAAAATAGCTGCTATTTGCATCACATGCATTTTTTCTCTAATTTCATAGCCTGCATTCTCAAATATCCTTAATGGGCAAAAAAGCAACGTTTCATAAACTTTTAAAGATTGCCCGGCATTGCATTTTGTGCATTGCTATTAATAGTTTTATCCCGTGCAAGGCGCAAAATATTACCGGTCGAATAATTGACCTGCCTGGGTCTTTCAACAGGGATTTATTGGGGGCCGATCGTGATGATGAAGGTTTTATTTGGTTTGTTACCAATGAGGGCGTTTGGCGTTTTGACGGCACGGATGTAAAACTGTTTGATTACAAAAAACTACGGTTGCCCCAAAACACCGCGCCTGACGTTTTTTACTGTTACAAGCGGTTTTTATTGTATTGCCTTAATGGCGTGCTGCGTGTGTACGACAAGGTTACCGACGAGTGCCATGTGTACGATTTACAAAGTAATTTTTACAATATAAACATAACCGATGACGGGGGGTTGCTGTTTTTTACCAGCAATGGCCAGGCATGGAAATTTACAACCGGCAAATTGTTGCAGAAATATGTTAACCTCAATTCATATTTAGGTTGGGAAAAAGATATGCTGGTTAGCCAGGCGGTGATAGACCATACGGGCACCATCTACATAATAACAAACAGCGGCGTAGGCAGGCTGGCGAAAAATACTATAGAATGGGCACCCGCCGCAAAACTTGCTTTTTTCGAAAACAACCAGCACCGGTCGTTTGTCAGCTCGGCCCTGGTAACATCAGCATATCTTGAGGTGGGTTATAATAATGGCCAGTTTGTTATTTATAACAAGCAAAGCCTTGCGCTATTGTACCAATACGACGGCAATGCTGTGGCCTGTTGCATTAAAGTGAACGACGAGCTTGTATTTATTGGCAATAACACGCCCAACCCCTCAAAATATGTGCCCTCACCGCTTTTCAAACTAAGGCTGGGCATACTTCCGGGGCCATTTAGAATAGTGAGTAGTCTCAAGTTAAGTGGCATCAAAAGCTTCTTATTATCTACCGACGCCGGGCTTGCAGAAATAACTATTCATAGCGGCACCGAAAACCAATATGCCAACCAGGCCAAAACAGTTTCTTTTTTTCGCAACAAAAGCATCCGCAGTATTTACCGGCTTAATACTAACCTGTATGTTGGCACTTACTCAGGTTTTTATGTCTGTTCTGCAGACAGCATCAGGCTGATAAACAACTATGTCGTTTACTCCATAAAGCAACTTGACAGCAATACGCTGATCCTTGCCATTGAAGGCGGCAATGGCTTTGCCCTGTACGATTGCAGTTCCGGCAAATTCACACCCCTTGTCGGCAACAGGCAGGCACATGCTTTTTTTATAACTGCGCTATATGGTGAAGGAGGGTATTGGCTGGGCGGGGACCGCAATGTAATACACAAGGTGCAACAAGTTAATGGCAACTGGAACGTTGATTCAATTGCGGTTGATTCCCGGTTGGGTACCATAAGGCAAATAAAACGCATAAGAGGCAACTTATATGTTGCCGGGCAAAGCGGCCTTTTTAAAATGGACGAGCAAAACCGGCTGCGAAAAATTTATCCTGACACGGCGTTGCTGCGTGTGTACGGCATGCAGGAAACTGCCGAAGGTATTTGGCTCGGCACCCATGGCAATGGCCTCGTAAAAATTGATGATGATGGCAAAGTATTGCAACAGGTTGGTTTTAATGAGGGCCTTACAGGCAATTTTGTGTATTCCCTTACGTTGATGAACAACCTGCTGGTAGCAGGCACCAGCAACGGCGCCAGCATTTTTAATGTATCTAACGGCATGCAGCCTTTGGCGGTGCAACAGGATGACAGCTTATCTGGTTTATCCACGGAGGAATGCAATCACTCTGCGATCTTTTACGACTCCGCCTTGCAGCAGGTTATATTAGGCGGGGTAAAGGGGCTTATTTTTGTTGATGCCAAAGATTACGCCGCCAAAGCAGGGGCAACGGGTAATGGGCTGATACTGTCGTATATAAAAACGGGTGGCCACGAAAACGCCTCCGCACAGGCCGATTTGTTTGCATACACAAAAGGTGATATTATTTTAAAGCCGGATAATGTTAACATTACATTGAAATTTGCGTCGCCCCGTAACCCCGGGCAAACGGAGGGGCTTTTTCGTATTGAAGGCCTGGATGAAAAATGGCAGCGTTTAAAGATCGGCCAGGAAGTTAACCTGTATGCATTGCCGCCAGGCACTTACACGCTTGAAGCAAGGCTTCTATCGTCAGTTAACAGCAGCGAATGGTTCACAAAAACTATTATAGTGCAGCCTGCTTTTTATCAAACCGTTCTTTTTAAAGTTGCATTGGGTATGTGCTTTTTAGGCATTATATACCTTATATGGCGTTCGCAGGTAAATAAAATAAAAAGGGAGTTGATGTTGCGCACCACCATAGCAAGCGACCTGCATGATGATATTGGTTCATCATTAAGCGGCCTTAGTATTTACAGCAGGATGGCGCTGAGAAAAATTGATTCGGATGCAGAAGGGAGCACAGCACTGCTGCAAAAGATAAGCGACCGCTCGGTAACCATCATGGAGTCTTTATCTGATATTGTATGGTCAGTTAACACCCGCAATGACGCCATGCCCGTGGTATTGGCGAAGATGAAGGAATACGCCGCAGAAATGCTTGAGCCTCAAAAAATAGAATATTCATTTCTGGCAGATGAAAAAACCGTCAAAATTAAATTGGATATGAAAACGCGCAAGGAGTTTTACCTTATTTATAAAGAGGCCATAAATAACGCGGCAAAATATGCCGGGTGCACCCATGTGGGTGTAATAATAAAGCTTATTTCAAAAAAGATGTTATTGCAAATAACAGACAACGGCCATGGTTTTATTGTTAGTGAACAAACAAGCGGAAATGGCCTGATAAATATGCGCGAAAGGGCAAAAAAGATTGGCGCAGATTTAACGGTAAACAGCAAAAAAGGAGAAGGGACGGTTATAAGCCTGTACGTGCCCATCCCCTGATGTAGGTATAGGGTGGCGAAAAAGCAAACTGTATTTTTGTTTCTTTTTTTTATAATCTTATGGACATAAAAATTGCAGTTTACGAGGACAACCAGGATTTTAGGGATGCGCTGGCACAACTAATAAACAGCACGCCTGGTTATGCTTGCGTTTCTACGTCATATAACTGCAGCCGCGTAATCGAAGAACTGGCGGCTAACAAACCCGATGTGATATTGATGGATATTGAAATGGCGGGTGGCGATGGTATTGAAGGATTAAAGAATATCCGCGCCATAAACAGCGATGTGAAAGTAATAATGCTTACGATGTTTGAAGATAATAAAAATGTGCTGGAAGCTATATGCGGCGGTGCTTCCGGGTATATCCTCAAAAAAAATGTATTTAATAAATTGTCGGGCGCAATTGAAGAAGTAATGGCCGGCGGCGCGCCCCTTTCACCACCCATTGCGAGGATGGTACTGGAGTATATGCACAATGGTAAGCAAGCCGCCCACCATGATTTTAACCTTACCGAAAGAGAGAAGGAAATATTAAAGTCGCTGGTAAGCGGAAACAGTTTTAAAATGATCGGTTTCTCCCTTCACATCAGCATAGAAACAGTTAAGACCCACATTAAAAAAATATATGAAAAGCTACAGGTAAATTCCCAGACAGAAGCCGTGGCAAAAGCCATAAAAAATAACCTTGACTAAATAACCTTCTCTATAACCTCCTGCCATATCACCTCATCACGGTATTGTTTACTGTTAACACAATGTTGAATTTTGTGCTTGTTATTTAAACAGGGAAAAATAATCCAAAACAAAGCTGGCTGCGGCAACTGCTTCACCATACAACTTGTTTGCCTGTTTAATTAAACAAGTTTGCTAAACCTATTTAGATATTTATTATGAAACACTTTATCCACCACCCCTTGTAAACAACTGCTGAATGAGAGGCTTTACAAATCATTTTGCAAAATACCGGGAACACATTGCTTCAGCCGGATTAACTACCGGTTAAACACGTACTAACGGTTACTGAAAGCAGCGCCTTATTTACTTAACGCAATCTTTTTAAAATATACATTATGAAAAAAATGTACGCTACCGTTTTGCTTTTACTGTCGTGCGTTATAATTCACCGTGTTTGTGCACAGGCAAACGTAAGCAGCATGGGGCTCGCCTATTCCGCGCTAATACGTGACAATACGGGCAAACCGCAGCCGTTAACAACCGTACAATTGAGGTTTACCCTGCTTAACGGGATAAACGGCGACCCGTTGCGAACCCCATGGGTTGAAACACAAACCACTCAAACGGATGCTTATGGTTATGCCAATGTTACTATTGGTATGGGCACACAAACAGGCGGAACAGCCGCCAGTTTTGCCGCTGTTGATTTTAGCACCACGGGGTATTGGCTGTTGTCGGAAATAACAACCGGTGGCGCTTATACACCGCTTGAGAAAAAAGCTTTGCAGGCCGTGCCCTATGCAAAATACGCGGGGTCGGTCGCGTCGCCATTTACCACCGGTACCATGGTTGCTTTTGGCGGCGACATAAACAATATACCGCAAGGCTGGCTGCTTTGCGACGGTACGGAACTGGACAATACCAACCCGCTTTACCTGCCGTTGTTCAAGGTTATTGGTTACAACTGGGGCAGCAGCAACCACAGCAATAAATTTAATGTACCCAACACCGCGGGCATGTTTTTACGGGGTGCCAACAACGGCCTGAAAAATGACCCGGATGCCAATGCGCGCATACCTTTTACCGGCGGTATTGCAGGCGACAAGGTAGGCTCCAAGCAGATGGATGCATTCCAGTCGCACGAGCATAATTATAACGGCTATATATTTCATGCCAACAACCCAAACAATGTCGCGGGTTTCGTTACCCAGTTTACTAATGGCCAAACTTATTTAGCGCAGCCACTGATAGCCGGCCCTAACATTTATGCGGATCCCAACTATTGCTCGTGCCCAACCTCGCAACAACTGGCCAAGCCGCAAACATCCAGCGAAACAAGGCCAGCCAACATCTCAGTAAATTATATTATAAAACTCTAACAGCTTTTTATATGCACGCTTACAATTATTGCCGCAAAATAATATCAACATCGCCGCGCCTGCTTTTTTTAATACTTCTTGCCTTTGGGGCAACAGTTGCGCCGCGCGCCCAGCAAAATAACAGTTCGCTTGGTATTAATTTTTCCGCTTTGGTGCGCGACTCAGCCGGCAATGCACAGCCCTCAAAACCTGTGCAAATAAGGTTTACCATTTTAACGGGTCAAACAGGTGATGCCAGCTCGGCCCCCTGGGCTGAAATACAAAAAACGGCCACGGATGCATTTGGGTTTGTTAATGCAACCATTGGCGCCGGGGTAAAAGCCGGCGGAACAGCCGCCGCGTTTGCCCAGGTTGACTTTAGCCAGGGCAATTATTGGCTGCTTGCAGAAGTATTCAATACCAACTCACTTAGTTACCAACCGCTGGCAAAGCAGCCGCTGCAAGCAGTGGCTTACGCAAAAACAGCAGGGGCTGCAGGCACCCAGGCTGTGCCGCCGGGCACTATTTGCGCTTTTGCGGGGGATTTTAACCACATACCCGCAGGCTGGATAGAGTGCCAGGGGCAGCAAGTGGATGGTAATGTGGCAATCAACGTTCCGCTGTTCAAAGCAATTGGATATACCTGGGGCGGCCAGGGCAATATTTTCAGGGTGCCGGGCGCCAACGATCTTTTTTTAAGAGGTGCCTCCAACGGCAAGCCTGGCGACCCTGACGCAGCCAGCCGCCAGCCCGCAGGCAACCTGCCTCCGGGCAGTGCAGGCAGCTATCAGCAAACCACCCTGCAGTATCACCTGCACGGCATTAACTACGGCTTTGACACTGCATCCGGGCTGTTCCCCTCACCTCTAAACATCGGTGGAGTCGCCCCTGGGTTCAATACCGCCTATTACCAACATCCTTCAACTGTTGGTTATGCTGTGTCAAACTTGCCGGGTTCCCAAACTCCCAGGCCAAACGGCACAGACAACCACCCGATGAATGTTTTGGTAAATTATATTATAAAACTCTAATAAGCTTTTATGAGCATATTTAATACCAATTATCTTATTACGGGCCATACCCCTTTTTACGGAAAATTCATCAACCGGGCAGCAGGCTGCGGGCATTCCCTGCAACGTTTTTTGCGCTCGTGCGGCTGCGGGCTGCAAATGTCTGCGTCCGTTTTGATGGCATGTATGTTTTTGGCGGCGGTATCGCCGGCCACGTCGCAGGTTAATGTCGGCAATATGGGTTTTGAATATTCGCTGCTGGTAAAAGATTCCGTGGGCCGTGCCAAGCCTGGGGCGCCAGTTGCCTTGCAAATTTACCTGCTACCAGGGCAAACAAGCCAAACCACGGATGCCGTGTGGGCCGAAACCCAAAACATAACCACCGATGCATATGGCTTTACCAATATCGTAATCGGCAACGGTACAAAAAGCGGCGGCACGGCTGCGAGCTTTAGCACGGTAAATTTTTCAACTACCGCTTACTGGGTTTTAATACAGGTGTACAATACTGCTACCAATACTTACCAAACTTTTATTAAAGACGCACTTGCCGCAGCCCCCTATGCAAAGGTGGCTGGCACAATTGCCGCAACACAAAGCATGCCACCCGGGGTTGTTATACCGTTTGCCGGTGATACAAGCCAAATACCAACGGGCTGGCTGTTATGCGACGGCCGGGAGTTGGACAACACAAACCCGCTGTACCAGCCGCTTTTTAACGCCATATCTTTTAACTGGGGTACCAGCGACAACAACCAGAAGTTCAACATACCAAACCTGGCCGATGTTTTTTTGAAAGGGGCCATAGATATCGCCATACAGGGCAGTTATTCAACGCCGTCGCTTGCGAGGGTGGCTTCTGCACCAGGCAGCAACACCGGCCCCAATGTTGGCAGCTTTGAACAGGATGCGTTTTTGGCGCACCAGCATCCTTCTGTCATTTTTGGTACCCCGGGTGGCAGTACCAATGCAGTATTCTCTACCACAGGCAGTTATGTGTCGGCTGCCCAATTGGCAACCGTGCTTGTACACAAGGGCGATTTCGGCGTTGGCCCGGCGCTTGATGCATCGGGCACCCCCAAGGCATCGCCTTACGAAACGCGGCCCGTTAACGTAGCAGTAAATTATATTATTAAACTGTAACCTTTTTATATGCACACAATCTATACAATTTATAAATATGCTTTAACAGCGGGCATGCTGCTCCTTGTAACGTTGGCTAAAAGCCAGAGCCTGTCTGGCTTTTCCGGCAGCAGCAAGGTTGGCAATACAAATTATAACTATTACATGCCCCTGTTGCCGGGCTCGGCAAAATTTACGAACGGTGTTGTTGCAGGCGGCCCCATACAACAGGTTACAGACACAAGCTCGGTAAGGGATACTTCGGTTGCCATATTCGACTTAGACAGCATACCGCCGCAAACGGTTATATATAATACCCCATGCCAGTTCTATTTAAAAAGCAGCAGCCTTGCAGCCGCGCACAAGGCAGTTACCGGTTATAAATATTACGTAACAGCGGGCAAACCATCAGGAACTGTTCAAGTAAACAGGCTGCAGCTATTCAGCTATATTACTTCGACAGATACGCTTGATTTTGAAATGTCATTCGCGTTGTACACCGCTTCGGGCGACACTGTAAAATCTAAGAATAGCGTGCATTTCAGAATAGTGGCCGCGCTGCAGCCGGAACTTATCGCTTATGGCGTGCCCGGGGCCTTGCAATTGCCCTCAATAACCGACAAAGAATTTACCGTACAAACCATTGACTCTACAGCCACCCCTGTAAGCAATTTTAATTTTGTACCCAGCCAAAGGTTGAGGACGGTAAATTATTCAGGCGTAAACGTAGCCATACAAGCTGGTGGTTCAAGCCACCTGGACCTGCTGAACAACCAGCTTAATTTAGACACCCTTAACCTGTATGCCGACACACTTACAATACAGGGGCAGTTTACCTTTCCGCAAACCACGGTAAACATTTATGCCAAAGTGTTGAATTTTGTGGATGTAAACGGCATGTCGTCTTATATTTCAACAGTACCCCTGCAAGGGCCGGCCAACGGCCTGCCAGGCAACCCCGGCGGCAACATATATTTAAACGTTTTAAGCATTAATGCCAACCCCGGCATACATTTTATTTTAAACGGCGGCAATGGCGAGCCCGCCGTTGACACGCTGCATCATCCAGGCCCCGGCGGTAAGGGCGGCAACTTATATTCCAATGTTGACGCAAGCAGCTATTATGTATCCAACGGCGGCTTTTCGGGCAACATGAGCTTTGACCCCACGGTACCATATAACGCAGCACCAGGTACTTACAACGCACTTGCCAATAATGCAGCAGCCTGGATGCACCCGAATTTTATGTACCAGCTTGTAAATTATTACAACGAATGTTTTTTTAACGGCGACACCGTGCTGTGTGCACAAAAGTTTAGGGATTATACCAACTGGCTAAACTATTACATGGCTAATAACCAGCTAAATGTGCTGGATACGTTTACCGCCATGCAGGTGCAGCAATTGGTTGGGCAAATGAGCTCGGTATTATATAAAATATCCAACCATGTGGACTACTATGGCAACCCAACCGGCTGGGTACCGATGTTGTCGTTTGAGGTGGAAGCCTCGGCTTACCAGAACGAAGCGGCCAATGCCCTTAACATGTTGTACCTGGATGAGCTTATACAAAATGCGAACACAACACTGGCGCAGCGGCAGGGCGCCTTCCAGGTGTACACCGATTCAACTGAATCGCTTATAACCAGGGACGACGCGACCTACCACGACCTGATGTACAACCAATTGCCCCAAATAGACAGCAGTATCAGCAACAACCAGCAGACCACACAATACTTAACCACGAGGCTGTCAGCCATAAATGATCAATTGAACACTCAGGCGCAACAAATATATGACGACAGGCACCGCAGCTCCATTTTTGGGGATATATTGGGAGGCGTTACAGACTTACTTTCGGTAATACCTTCGCCCTATACCCAAGGGGCGGCCGCAATTATAACCGTCGGCGTGCAGGAACTGGGCACTAATGCCGACAAAAACGGCTTCCAGGAAGGCAGTGCATTTGCCGCGCCGATAACCACGGCGCTTAAGCCCTTCATCTCCGGGTACCTCACTTCGCAGGGCAAAGGCCTCAGCGACACATTAAGCGGAACGGCCATCGGCATAATAGGCGCCCTGGGTGGAAACAAATCCGCTTCAACCAACAGCAGCGTAGCCAACCTGTTTACCCAAAATCAGCGGACGGTAAACAATATTCAGGCCAGCGTTATGGGCGTCGTTAACATGTATAATAATATTGTAAGCGTTAACTCGGACGAGTTAGGCTCGATAAAAGGAGGCTTGATAGCCAACGACCCTGCCATAGGCCAAATATCAAACCAGATACAATCCCTCTCAGACGCCCAGGTGGCGCTGGCGCACCGGCTGGAGCAGGTGACGGCTGCGATCATTGACACAAAAAATGATGTTGACAATAACCTTACCAGTCTCGCCCGCTTTAACCAGGCAAGCTTTGACGCCGGCACGGCCATAAACCAAAACCTTTCCGTGCTTTCAAACAATATGCGCCGCAAGGCATTCGAAAGGCTGCGCTTGTACTATTATTATATGGCAAAAGCATACCAGTACAGGACACTGCAGCCATGGACAGGAAGTTTTGTTACACAAGGCCTTATTACCAATATAGATTCTTTGATAAGCGCTTCCGGCAATTCCCCCGCTCTCTCCCAGGGGCAGCTTACCGGCTTAAAATCGCTTTACACGCAAACACTGGATGATATCGCCAACAGCGTATTAACTTATTATAGCAGCAACACGCCCGACCAGGGCCAGTCGGTTCATTTTAATTTGTCCGCGGGCGAGATACAATCACTGAACGCGGGCGATATAGTTCATCTGAACCTTGTTGAAAGAGCGGGCATTCTGTTCCCCTCAAATGAAAATGTAAGGATTGACGGGCTTTCTGTTATCAAAACAGTTACCAAGCCTTACCCGGGGCAGTTGGCACAAGGGCCGCAGGGCATAGTATTCAATTACCCCAACGAGTCGAAGTTGAGAAAAGACGGGCAATCTTATTATTTCAACAACTACAATTATCAAACCAAACACCCTATTTTTTGGGAGACAGACGTAAACCTTGCCGACAACAGCCTTAGCACGAATAGCCCGACAGCGTCGTCAACATCCCTTTTAAATTTTTTGATAGGCAACAATAATAACAACCTCCAGTTATTTTCAACGCCGGCCGCCTGGGCAGACATACAGCTTCAGCTAAAACAGCCCATTAACAGCACGGCAAAATTAGACAGCATAACGGTACAATTAAATTATGAATACACGCCTACCCAAACCGGTAAGGTAAATATTGTTTTAAAAACACTCAATACATGGTTTGCCCCGCTCTTTTATATCAGCACCCCCGACGTTTTTAACAGGAGCAGCGGCGAGGGCGGTTATGTGTACAGGTATTATAACCAGTCATCAAACAATACAGTATCTGTTACTGCACCCCAAATCTATGGCAGGTACACTTTTGTGCGCTGGGCCGATGATTATGGCAACCCCATTACAGGCGCGGGGGTTGACACGACGGGGAAAAATACAATCAGGTTTACACTTGCCCACGACCTTTCACTCAATACTGTCTATCAGTATGCGGGCCCCGTGCTGAACCTGCCCGATACCGTTTATTTGGGCGACTCCTTAAATTATAAACTAAGGCTGCAAAACACAGGCACAGGCCCGGTTTACTGGCTGCTTGATTCAAACAGCACCTGGGTAAAATACCCTGTTAAATTTGGCATTAACGATACCACTTTCACATTAACTTTTGACAGCAACCCCGATTCTGTTAATACCAGGACCGGTGTGCTTGATGTGGCCTCTACCGAAACCGAAACCCAGCACCATTACATTTATTTTGTGCAAAACAAAGGCACGGGCCTTTATATAAATTCCGTAGTGCCGGATACAGCCATTAAAGGCTCGCTGATAACTATCAAAGGCAGATCCTTTAAAACTAAAGGGGTTAATTCGGTAAAATTCGGAGGTGTTGCTGCGGCTTCTTTCTCCGTGGTGAGCGACAGCTTAATTACCGCGGTGGTGGGCACGGGAGCAACGGGCGTAGTAACCCTTGGCACGGCCAAAACTTCCGTTTCCTATGGCGGCTTTGTATTCATCAACGCCCCTGTTCTTACTAATTTCTCGCCCGCCACGGCGGGGCGGGGCGCGCTTGTTACCCTTACCGGTAATTATTTAAGCACAGCAAAATCTGTAACGTTTGGAGGCAAGGCAGCCAGTTCTTTCACCATCATTTCCGATTCAGTGATCACCGCTGTATTAGGCGGCGAAGTAACCGGTTCAGTATCCGTGCAAACCATTGCCGGCACCGCAACGCTTGCAGGCTTTACCTACTGCAGCCCGATATCGCCTTCGGTATCCATAAAATCTAATTTAACAGGTTCACAATGTTCATCCTCCCCGGTGATTGTGACATTTACCGCCACCCCGGTAAACGGAGGCGCCAACACTGTATATCAGTGGTATAAAAACAGCGTTACCGTTGGCACAAACTCGCCAACGTATGCCGACGGCGCTTTAAACAATAACGACACCGTTTGGTGCATTATAAACAGCAGTGCGCCATGCTATGCAGCCACTGCGGCAAAAAGCAACATAATAGTTAACAAAGTAACTGCGCCGGTGTTACCTGTGGTTACTATATCAAACAATGTGGCCAACCCTGTATGCCCGGGCTCAAAAGTTAAGTTTACAGCCAAGTTGGTAAACGGCGGAACAGCGCCGGTATATCAATGGGTAAAAAATTATAACGTTGTCGGTACAAATGCAGGCACTTATTTTGACAGTACATTAAACACCGGCGACAGCGTCTGGTGCAATGTTACCAGCAGTGCAGGTTGTGTCACTAACAATACCGCTGTAAGTAATTCACTATATATTACACTTAATTCAATCACGCCCCAGTCGGTGTCCGTTTCTTCTGCACCGTCCAGTGGTGTGGTAACATTTACTGCAGTAACTGCCGACCCCGGCCCTTCGCCGGTTTACAGTTGGTACAAAAACAACCTGGCTGTTGGCACAAACAACAGCGTTTATAACGATTCTTCATCTGCAAGCGGCGACAGCGTATGGTGTTTTGTAGCAGCACGTGGCGTGTGCGTTGCCCCTAATCCGGCAAAAAGCAATGTTGTTTATAATACGCCGGTCATAACATCCATTGTTCCGTTGTCAGGGCCAATCGGCAGCATATTTACTATTAACGGCAGCGGGCTTGACGGTATTTCATCCATCTCGGTCGGCGGCGGCAGCGCACTCGTTTTAACCAATACATCCACACAAGCAACCGTATTGGTTATGCCTGGTTGCAATACAGGCCAGGTAAGCCTTGCAGCAAATTTAGGCAATGTGTCGGGTATCAATAACTTTACGGTTACCACCGCATTGGCGCCTAATGTACAACAAGGCCCCAAACTACGGGGCAATGGCACTACCGGTAACTATAACACATACGAACAGGGTTATAGCATGGCCTTAAGTGCCGACGGAAATACTGCCCTGGTTGGCGCGCCGTCCATAAGTACTGTGTATGTCTATACCCGCAGCAACGGCGCATGGAGCCAGCAGGCCGCACTTGTGCCAGGCGTCACCGAAGCCGGTTACTCAATGGCGGGTGCTGCCCTTGCATTGAGTGCGGACGGCAACGCTGCAATTATCGGGGCGCCCTATGATGGCGCGAACAGCGGTTCAGCATATATATTCAATCGAAGCAACGGGAGTTGGTCACAAACAGCCGATTTAACGGGTTCTGAAAATAATAATGCGCAATTTGGCATTTCTGTGGGTATGAGTGGTGACGGGCAAACAGTGGTAGTTGGTGAACCTGGGGCGGGCGATGCATGGATGTTCAACTACAGCGGCGGTTCCTGGAATTATAACGGGCAGTTTTACGATTATGCCGGCAACCCTTCAGGGGATTCATATGGCCAGGCTGTCGGCATCAGCGCTGACGCCAGCACTGTTATAGTAGGCCTGCCGGCAACCAATTATAGTACCGGGGCAGCTGCGGTATATTACTATTTGCAGGATTATGGGTGGCAAACTAAAATCCTTACACCAGGCGATGCCACAAACAATTCTCTACAGGGCACGTCCGTTGCCCTCAATGCAAACGGCAGCGTGGCAGTGGTAGGCGGCCCCGGCGACAATTACAATACCGGCGCAGCCTGGTTATATACGTCAAGCGGCGGCAACTGGCCGCAGTGGGGCGGCAAACTGGTTGCCGGCGGCAGTACTTATGGTTCTTCAGTAGGCCAGTCTGTTGGCATCAGCGCCGATGGTAACACCGTTATTTTGGGTGGCCCTAACGACAACAATTCAATTGGTGCGGCCTGGGTATTTTCGCAAAGCAATGGTGGTTGGGTACAACAGGGTAATAAGTTGGTAGGCTCAAACATTAATGACCAGGAAGGCGGCGGGGGTTCCGGCCCGCAACAGGGTTATTCCGTTGCATTAAGTTACGACGGCACAACGGCCTTTATTGGCGGTATTGCAGATAACGGCGCAACAGGCGCGGCATGGCCATTTGTAGCCGGGCCGGCAATATACTCGTTCACACCGGTTACCGGCGGCAGCAAGGATACGATCATGATAACCGGTAATAACTTTTCTGAGGCTACATACGTTGCCTTTGACACAGTGCCTGCCGCCAGCTTTATAGTACTGAGCAATACACAAATAATGGCAGTGTTAGGTGCAGGTGCATCAGGTAATGTAATTGTAAAAACACCTTTTGGAACAGCCACAGACAGCGGGTTTGTGTTTTGCAACCCGGTAGCACCGTCAGTTGTAATTGCTGACAGCGTTGGCAGGGATGCAAATGTGGTCGTAATATGTAAAGGCACTAAGGTTAATTTTAATGCAACTGCTACAAACACCGGTACAACGCCTGTTTACCAATGGTGGAAAAACGGATTGAAGGTGGGTGTCAACAGCAGCACTTATACTGACAGCCTGCTTAACAACGGCGATTCGGTTTATGTAATGGTTAAAGGCGGTTCATCCTGTAGCCTTGTGGATTCTGCAAACAGTAAGGCCATTAAATTCACGGTTAATGCACTGGTGGCGCCAACTGTGACAATCACTGACAATATTGGTGTAACTGCAGGCGCAACAGCTATATGCGCAGGCACCACCGTTAATTTTACTGCAACTGCTATAAATGGTGGCAGTTCGCCGGTTTACCAATGGATGAAGAATGGCATCGCCGTTGGCACAAACAACAGTACCTACACAGACAACCAGCTTAACAATGGGGATTCAGTAATGGCTATGCTTACCAGCAATGCAGCCTGCATACTGGCAAATTTTGCAAACAGTAAAGCTGTTAAGTTTACGGTAATTGCAAATGTTACGCCAACAGTAAATATTATTGACAGCGTTGGTGCGGTTGCAAATGTTACTACTATATGCTCAGGCACTAAAGTTAAGTTTAAGGCTGTTGCCACCAATGGCGGCATAACACCTGTTTACCAGTGGGAGAAAAACGGTGTAAATGTTGGAACAAACAGCGCAATATATACGGACAGCCTGCTAAAGAACGGAGATTCAGTCAACGTGGTGTTTACGGGCAATGCACAATGCGGCATACCTGGTTCTTCAACCAGCAATGCAATCAAGTTCACGGTAAATGCAAACGTTACACCCTCTGTTAGCATAATTTCCAATTTTCCCAGCCCAATTTGTGCTAATACCAAAGTAACTTTTTCTGCAACTGCGGTAAATGGCGGTACGCCTGTGTACCACTGGTATAAGAACAATGCAGCAGTGAGCGGTAATACTAAAAATTACGCGGACAGTTTATTAAATAACAACGACAGTGTTTGGTGTATCATTACCAGCACGGCAAGCTGTGTAACAACAAATACGGCTAAAAGCAATGTAATGGTGTACCTGGTTAATCCTAAGCTTGCGCCAACTTTAAAAGTTACTATCAATACACCAACAACCATTTGTGCAGGTACATCTGTAACATTTACGGCAGCAGCAACCAATACCGGGGCCAACCCAACCTACCAGTGGAAAAAGAATAATGTAAATGTGGGAACAAACAGTGTTACCTATGTTGATGCAGATTTAAACAACAAAGACTCTGTTATTTGTGTGTTGACGATCACCGCACCATGTGCCACACCTGCAAGCATTACCAGCGCAAAAATGAAATTTACTGTAAACCCCATTGTAACGCCGTCTGTTAGCATAACATCAAACTTCCCCAGCCCGATATGTGCTAAAACAAAGGTAACGTTCACGGCTAACCCTGTAAATGCTGTAACGCCAGCCTACCAATGGTATCAGAACGGCAAGCCTGTTGGTGGCAACACCAAAAATTATGCAGATAGTTTAATAAGTAACAACAATAGCATTTGGGTTATAATAACCAGCAGCCCTGGCTGTATAACAAAAGATACTTCAAAGAGCAACGTAATGCATTATATTGTTTATCCAAAACTGTTGCCAACATTAAAAGTAACGGCTAATACCGAAACAACCATTTGTGCAGGCACTCCCGTAACATTTACTGCTGCCGCCACGGGGACAGGAACTAATCCAATATACCGATGGAAGAAGAATAATATAAATGTGGGAACAGACAGTGCCACTTATACAGATGCTACTTTAAAGAACAATGATTCTGTTATATGTGTACTAACAATAACTGCACCATGCGCCACACCAACAAGCATTACCAGCGACAAGCTCAAGTTTACGGTCACATCCGCAGTACCACCGCAACCTTCAGCCATAAAAGGTTTAGTTAGTGTAACGGCGGGGCAAACAAATATCAGCTATGCGGTAACAAGTGTTGCAGGCCTTATTTATACCTGGACGGTACCGGCAGGTGTAACGATTGTATCGGGGCAGGGCACTTACAAAATTGTAGTAAACTGGGGCAGTACATCAGGTATCATATCAGTAACAGAAGCAAATAGTTGCGGCGCTTCAACGCCAAGCCAGCTAACGGTTACAGTACCAGGTAGTGTTGCTGGCTATGATCCTAAAACGGCATTCTTATCCGATGACTATATCAAGGCTTACCCGAACCCTGTTATAGGCACTGCAACAATTGAATTTAACGCAGCTACAGCAAACAAGTATGAGGTTCAAGTGATGAACCAGCTTGGCCAATTGGTAATGTCAAAATCAGGATTAACTATACCGGGGATTAACACGGTATCGCTTGATATGAGCAGGCTTGCTTCAACCATTTACTATGTAAGGCTGATTGATAAAGAGCATGGTGTAAGAATTATAAAATTGGTAAAGGCTAAATAAGCGTACAATTTATTTCCCTTGTAAACCGCCCTGGCCGAAAGGCAGGGCGGTTTAATTTCAACAGCGAAACAAAACTTAATTGACTTATGCGTTTGATCATTATCTTTAGACAAATCCCCTGTTTATGAATAAAATTCTGTGCCTGTGTTTAGTGTTGGTATTTTTGGGCGCGTGCAATAACCCGGATGCTTCCAGGAAAAGTTTTGTTGGTATAAGCGGGATTGACTCCTCGATAAAACCCGGCGACAATTTCTTTCGCTATGTTAACGGCCGCTGGTACGACACTGCGAAAATTGCTGACGATCAAACAGGCGTTGGTTCTTATATGTTCCTGAACATTCCGCAAAAACAATTGCTGCAAAACATATTGGATAGCGTTTCGAAAACGCAACGTACTACCGGCAGTATTGACCAGAAGGTAGGAGACTTCTACGCTTCCGGTATGGACACAGCCACCATCAACCTGAGAGGATACCAACCCATCCAGCCAATACTCAGTCGAATCAATGCTATCACCGATGTTCCATCGTTTATTAAATTTGTGGCCACCGAACTGAAAAACGGAAACCGCTCCATTATTGGTTTTGGTATTTCAGCCGACAACAAAAACAGCGCCATCAACATTGCCCATGTTTACCAGGCCGGCATCGGTCTGCCTGACCGGGATTACTATTTTAAAACAGATTCGTCTACGCTCCGTATTCAGCAAGCCTACAAAAAATACATTGGCACGTTGTTTCAATTAACCGGTAGTAACGCCGCTTCTGCCATGCAGCAAGCAGACATTGTTTACGGTATCGAAAAACAACTGGCCGCATCCCATAAAACAAATATTGCGCTCAGGGACGTTAATGCCAATTACCATAAAACAGCGGTAGTGGCCATCAACAATACGCAACCTAACCTGCAGTGGGCAACATTACTTACAAATGCGGATGCAAAGACAGATTCTATTGATATGGCGCAACCCGCCTATTACGACAAGTTAAATGCGCTGCTGAAATCCATTCCCATCAATGATTGGAAAATTTATTTGACAGCGGGCACCCTTGGGAACTACGCCGATGCACTCAGCAAACCATTCGTGGATGCCTCGTTTGAATTTACCAAAGTATTATCAGGGCAAGCCATCCAGAAATCCCGCCAGCAGATCATGACGCAGAATGTTGACGGTCTTTTGGGCGAAGCTTTAGGGCAATTGTATGTAAAAAGATATTTTAACGAGGATGCAAAAAAGCGCGTGCTTGCGTTGGTGAATAACCTGCAAAAAGCTTTCGAGAACAGGATCAACCATCTTGACTGGATGAGCGACAGCACAAAACAAAAAGCAAAAGAAAAATTATATGCGATAACTAAAAAAATCGGCTACCCCGATAAATGGCGCGATTACGATAAGGTGCAGATCGATAGAACCAAATACTTCGAAAATCTACTCTCGCTCAACCAAAATGATTATCAATTTCAATTGGCAAAGCTAAACAAGCCGGTCGACAGAACAGAATGGGGTACCACTCCTTCTACCGTTACCGCCTACTATAATCCATATTTTAATGAGATCGTTTTCCCGGCTGGCATTTTGCAATTTCCCTACTTTGATTTTTCGGCAGATGACGCCGTTAACTACGGGGGAATCGGGATGGTCATTGGCCATGAAATGACGCACGCCTTCGATGACCAGGGTGCACAATTTGATAAGGAGGGCAACGTTAAAAATTGGTGGACAAAAGAGGACTACGAAAAATTTAGGGCAAAAACAAAAAGGGTGGTTGATCTATACAGTTCCTTTACTGTACTGGACACAGTTCATATTAAGGGAGCCCTGACGGTTGGCGAAAACGCTGCCGACAACGGCGGTATTGCTATTGCCTTTGATGCTTTTAAGATGACTGAAGAAGGAAAGGACACCACTAAAATAGATGGTTTTACGCCCGACCAGCGCTTCTTTCTATCCATTGCCAGAATATGGAGGGTGAAAACAAGAGACGCGTTCCTGCGCATGTATGTAAATACCAATCCACATTCGCCAGCCATGTGGCGTGTAAATGGCCCGTTGATGAGTTTCGCTCCTTTTTACAAAGCATTTAACGTACAGCCTGGTGATAAAAATTACCTGCCCGAAGACCAAAGAATAAAGATTTGGTAGGAGTAATTCCCTTACCGTGAAAAGTCTCCGCAGTTCATGTGGAGTGGAATGCCCGGCTGTTGCTCTATATTTGGCTGTAATGCTAAGTATTTGGCAGGGTACATCAGCCGCACCTTGCCTCTGCTAAAGATGGGAACTCCCTCGTAAACTTTTTCTCCCATGGGATACCTAAAGCGGTAAATTTTGAATGCCCGGTGTTGTGTTCCTGCAACCGTCTTGCAAAATCAATGCAAGCGCCAACATAATATTTATTAAGCTTTTGTGAATATAAAATGTAAGTATGGGGCATAAAATAATACAGGAGCTATTAAGCTCCTGCAATTTAGTGATCCCGTTGGGACTCGAACCCAAGACCCTCCCGATAAAATCGGGATGCTCTACCCGCGGGCGATCAAATCTTCAATATATTTTCTTGATTTCATCTTTTTTATTTTCAGTTCAAATTGCTTTGCCTCTGCTAAAGATGGGAACTCCCTCGTAAACTTTTTCTCCCATGGAATCCCTAAAGCGGTAAATTTTGAATGCCCGGTGTTGTGTTCCTGCAACCGTCTTGCAAAATCAATGCAAGCGCCAACATAATATTTATTAAGCTTTTGTGAATATAAAATGTAAGTATGGGGCATAAAATAATACAGGAGCTATTAAGCTCCTGCAATTTAGTGATCCCGTTGGGACTCGAACCCAAGACCCATACATTAAAAGTGTATTGCTCTACCAACTGAGCTACGGAATCATATTTTATCTCACTCTGAACCCAAGACCCTCCCGATAAAATCGGGATGCTCTACCAACTGAGCTACGGAATCATATTTTATCTCACTCTGAACCCAAGACCCTCCCGATAAAATCGGGATGCTCTACCAACTGAGCTACGGAATCATATTTTATCTCACTCTGAACCCAAGACCCTCCCGATAAAATCGGGATGCTCTACCAACTGAGCTACGGAATCATATTTTATCTTACTCTGAACCCAAGACCCTCCCGATAAAATCGGGATGCTCTACCAACTGAGCTACGGAATCATTCTATCCAAAAAACTGAACTACGGAATATTCTATCCAAGACCCTCCCGATAAAATCGGGATGCCTTGCCAATTGAGCAACAGAATCATTCCCAATTTTTTTGGGAGTGCAAAAATAGGAGAAAATAGGGTTATACCAAATTTTAAAAGATATTTTTCTCACCTTCATGTTCTCATTTATCAAGATTAATTAAACATCCCTATGCATTACTTTTGCAAATCAATCATATTTAATCAACAGGCATGTCATATTTTAATAATAAGGTAATAGTGGTTACCGGCGGGTCAGATGGTATTGGCAGAGCATTGGTTGATGTTTTACTAAAACAGGGTGCAAAGGTATCAACCTGCGGCAGAAATTACGATAAACTGTATGGGTTACAAACTAACTATCCGGATAAACCTTTGATAGTGCATGCAGCAGATGTAAGCAGCGAAGCAGATTGTAAAAATTTTATAAACGAAACAGTACAAACATTTGGCACAATTGATATTCTTATTAATAATGCAGGTATTTCCATGCGCGCCCTTTTTGCAGAAACAAGCCTGGAAACTTTGCGCAGCGTAATGGATATAAATTTCTGGGGCACTGTTTATTGCACCAAATATGCCCTGCCTTATATACTGCAGCAAAAAGGCACTATAGTAGGCGTTTCTTCGGTAGCAGGTTACAGGGGGCTGCCAGGCCGCACCGGTTATAGTGCCTCTAAATTTGCAGTACATGGTTTTCTTGAATCATTGCGTACTGAATTGCTTGACAGTGGCGTTAATATAATGTGGGTATGCCCTGGCTTTACTGCTTCTAATATACGCAATGCAGCCCTTACAAAAGACGGTAAACCACAAGGCTTTACAACATTGGATGAGGGATCTTTAATGAGTGCTGAAGAATGCGCCGATTTAACAATTAAAGCTATAGCTGCAAATAACCGCACCTTAATATATACGTGGAACGATAGGCGTACTATTTTATTGAACAAGCTTTTTCCGAAACTTGCTGATAAATTAGTGCGCAATTTTTTTTATAAAAAGGGCGAATTGGTAAAATAAATTTTTCATTAGCTGCCAGATAAATAATATACATGCCTATTGTAACCCTTTCAACAGATATTGGCCAGGCTGATTATATTATTGGCGCTGTAAAAGGGCAGTTGCTCACTGCTGACGCATCAAATACGGTTGTTGACATTACGCACCAACTATCGCAGCATAATTACCAGCACACTGCATATTTGTGCAATAACGCCTTTAAACATTTTCCGCAAGGCACATTCCACATTATTTTGGTGAATCTTTTTGAAAATTTGCCGGATCACCTGCTTATTGCCGAATATAATAACCAATTTATTGCCTGTCCCGATAATGGCATCCTCACAACCGTATGCGGGGTTAAGCCTGTTAATGTGGTTGCAGTTGATGTTGACACCGCACATAATTTTGGTGTGCTTGCATGTACGCAGGCATTGGCAATGGCACTAAAAAAACTCAGCCACAGTCCGGGTTTGCAACATGCCGGCCGCTTTGTAGATAATATAAAAGAAAAATACCCTTTGAGGCCTACGATTGGCGCAGACTGGATTGACAGCCAGATAATTTTTATTGATAGTTTTGAAAATGTTGTAATAAACGTAACGAAAGAAGAATTCGAAGAGCATCGAAGGGGACGTAACTTTAGAATAATTTTTACAAGGAATGAAGTGATTGAAAAGTTGAGTCAAAATTATGCTTCGGTTACTCCGGGCGATAAGCTTGCATGGTTTAATTCAGCCGGCTACCTTGAAATTGCTATTAACAAGGGTAACATGGCCGGGTTATTTGGGCTGCAGGGCTTTTCAGAAAATTCGTTGAAACAGGCAGCTATGCATAATAAACTGCTTTACCAGACCGTAAGGATATTTTTTTCCTGAATAGGCTGCTAAGCAGGCATAAAAAAATCTTTACGCTTTAACAGTGTAAAGATTTTTTTGGCAAATTTAATCAAATTAGCGTGAGCTGTTTTTAGAACCACCCTTGTTTCCCATGTTATCACTGTCTGAATCACTCATCCTGTTACCAGAATTTGTACCACTGCTTTGGCTGCCTGTTTTGCCTTTTTGGTTTTCTGATTTTTTGTCTTTTAAATTAGCATTGTTGCCACTGTCTTTTGTGTGGCTTTGTGAACCAGGATTTTTTGAATTTTCCATGATTTTTAATTTTAGTGATACGGGAAACCGACAAAATATTGTGCCAAAAAATATGTGAAATAGTTAGGAAACCTACCCTTTAAATATCGTTTAATTTATTTTGGATAAAGGTTAAACCATTCGGTCAGAAATGCGTATTTGCAGTACCAAAGTTGAGTGTATTGAAAAAAACATTTAACTGATATTTGTAGAATGAATGGAGCATTTTTTACACATATCTTCCGCATGAAAACATACAGATAGATAATTTTTTCAGTTAAACTATCTGTTCATGTACCCCTTTTTTGCTTTTATCCTTCCTTAAACCCTGGATCAGTAATATTATAACACCCGTGGTTACACACAGATCTGCAAAATTAAATATGCCAGTGCGCAAATTGTTTATCCCCACGTTCATAAAATCTGTTACATGCCTGTTGTACAATAACCTGTCAATTATATTTCCAAGGCCCCCTGCAAAAATTAGTGCAAGCGGCAACAGGTAAATAAAATCCATTGCTTTTGCTTTTTTAATACAATAAACAAAAAAGGCAAGCAATATTAGTAAGGGGCCAATACCGAATATCCAAAAACTTAACTTTTCAGGCCAATCTGCTCCAAAACTCAAAAATGCACCTGTATTTTCTGTATAGCCAAGCCGTATGGTGTCGTGAAAAAAAGACTGCGGCTCTTTGTATTGAAGGTGCTCTTTTGCTAAACTCTTAGTTAACCTGTCAACGCCAATAAGCGCAAGGCTTAAAAGGCAAAAAAACAATATTTTTCTGTTGGTACTCATATAAGTAAACCCGGTTTAAGGTTTCAAATATAAAGCTATTTGCATTGCACATTAGCGGGTTACCGCTAAGCAGAATGTTTTATGCTAAATAAAAACTGAATAAACTTTTCCAGCTCTTTTCTTCCCCAATTGGGCGTCAGGTTATCTATAGGTTTATAGTTTTCAAATTTTTGTAACGACTGCTGAAATAATTTTATGCCTTCTTCATGTCCGCCCCCCATACTTGCGGGCATATTGTATTTTAAAATGCCCTGCAGGTAATAAATACGCGGGTTATCTGCATTAATACCCTGCGCTTTTTTTAGCGCTGCGTTCATCATGGGTAAATAGGTTTGCCATAAGCTACGGTCTATGGATAAATAGTTCATGGCATATAATGCACGAAGCACTTGTACCTCATCGTTTTCTTCCGGCAGGTTATTCAATAATGTTTCAGCTTTTATTATTGCTGTTTTCCTGTCATCCGTATTTGTATAGGTTTCGCTTAGCTTAATATAACACAGACATTCATAATACAAAGGCTGCCATTCCTTTTTTACATCATATATCGCCGTAAAGGTTGCGGCAAGGTTATTTAGCATTTTTGCATCGCCAATAGTATCTAATGCCTGTATATTTTCAAGCATTGTTTTTTGTAATCATCCTGTGCAATCACAAAAATTGAAATAGTAAAAGCCGTGATAAGTGTGACTAATTTTTTCATTGTTATAAAATTTATTGGTTATTAAATAAAACGAAAGTGATAGAGCTGCATGATCTGCTTTGGGGATGGGGGTGGGGCCTCTAAAAATTTATTCCCATAATAGTTCTTTGTTTTGCAAGGGTAATGTTTATGCCTGCATAAATACTTCTGTATGCAGGTGGTGTTAGCGTGTAGCGTTGTGTACCGTCTGCTGAATAATAATAATTATAAATATTTTTTATGCCTAATATATTATCAGCATAAATAAAGAGAGCGAAAAGATTATTCTTTATAAACCAGGAATAATTTCCGGAGAAAATGAGGTTATGAACCGGCGGCAACCTGTCGGAAAGAAAAGCATGTGCCGGATTATAATAGGGGCGCCCGGGAGTGTAATTATAGGTAAAACCTATGTTTACCGATGTTTTTGGAATGCTGTATTTTGCAACGACAGAAACATTATTGTGTGCTGCAAAGGTTGGCATAGCTTCTGAAACATAATTTTGGAAAAGGCGTTTTGTATCAAGATATGAATAGGATATCCAGTAATCTAAATTTTTTATGCTGCGTTTATCATACCAAAAAATATCTATTCCTTTTGCATAGCCATAGCCGGAATTATTTGTGTTAGGGGAAGGAATATAGTCATACATGAATGGTTGAAATGAAGTGCCATTAATTTCTCTTGCCAAATGGCTATAGTCTTTATAATAACCTTCAATCCTGAACGTTCTGTTATTTTTGATGAATTGATAATTGATGATGTAATGCGAAGCTTCCTCAAAAGATAAGTTACGATTGGTGAATAAATACGTTTCCTGCGGCAGTTGGTAAAAATTTCCATAGCCAATGGAAAACTGGCTGAAAGCGTTAAGCACATAGGCCAACGATATTCTTGGGGCAAGGTTGCTTTTATGCAGCGTATTTGATACTTCGTTACGCACGCCGGCTCTTGCTGCTATCTTATTGCCAATATAAAATTCGGCTTCGGCAAAACTGCAAATAAGCATATCATTCAGTTTGTAGCTGGTTCCGTTATTTAAGTTTTTATATTGTACATATTGCAGTTCTGATCCAAAATATAATTTTCCTCTTTTGCTAAAAGGCCTTGAAAATACAACCCTTCCCTGCGCCCTGCTGTCTTCTTTTTCAATACGGTTAGTATCATATACAACATGGTCGTTATTATTGCTGTAAGAAAAACCGGCATTTAATTGCAATTCCTTAAAATTCTTTTTATATGTGCTGTTGATGTAAAGATTTTTTCCGTCAAGGCTGTAAGACGCCAGCTTTCCATTGACAGATAAATAAGGTATTTGCAGGGCAACATTATTTAATTCATTACTTGCATATAATTTAAATAACCCTCCTTTTTTGCCTTTATTTTTAAATATAATATTCCCGCCGCCACCCTGTGGCGCTTTATTATAGGTAAAGTTTTGCTTGTTAAAATAAAATGAAGGCTTAAGGTCATAATATTTTGCATTTACGGCAAAAGATGTATTATCCCATTTTTGAGTGATATTTCCCGAAACACCCGCTGTGTTTAAAACGACAGATGAAGACGATGCCTGGGCAACATCCTGGGTATTCAACAGTAATACAGCTGATAAAGCCTCGCCATACTGCGCTGAATACCCGCCCGTACTAAAAGCGGTGCCTTTAAACATCAGGGCTGAAAACCTGCCATTTTGGGCTACGCCCGGGACACTGCTAAAAAAAGGGTCCTGCACAATTAACCCGTCAATCACAGCCTTTGTTTCAGATGCTGTACCACCTCTTACAAATAACCCTTCACTTTCGCCAACTTTTGAAGTGCCGGGTAATTCACCGATAGCTTTAAAAACATCAGGCGTTGCTGCCGGAGTTGTGGCAAGGTCGAATGGTTTTAAAATGGTTGTTTTTCTATCGTCACTTGCTTCAAAGCTTCCTGCGGAAATAATTACATCTTTAAGCTGTGCAACTTTTTCGGTGAGAACAATCACTATATTTTGTTGTGCCTGTAAAGCTGTTACCTGTATTTGTGCATCAGTAAAACCCGCGAAGGAGATTTTTAAATTCACGGTATCTTTTATCAATAGATTATTAATGACAAACCTGCCTGAACTATCAGACACCGTTGCTTTAAAAGTACCTGCTACAATTATAGAAGCATTTATAACTGGGCGTCCCTTTTTATCATGCACCAAACCTTGCACTGTTTGTGCGTGTAATACGGGCGTAGAACTCAATAACAGGAGCAGAAATATTTTGTTCATAAAAACAGTTTTGTTGTTATTTGCAAAACAAACGTAGCAATATTGTTTTAATTTTACAACAAAAATGTTATATTTTAGAAAAATTTAATCAAATGAAAATATATCTTATTGATAATCAAAATAAAATGAACAAACGTATTTAAATAAATTTTTATAATTTTGCAACAAAACCGTTTTATTATGTCATCAAGCATAGTACCCGTCATCACTTTATGGGAAGAATTTTCGGTCATTCATAAAAATGCAGGTGTACAGCAATTTGCCCGCTGGATAATTGAAAAGCACTCAACGGCAGGCCCTGGCGAGGGTTTGCTTAAGCCTGGGCTAAAGCCAGGTAAAAGCACAGCAGAATATGCTACCGAGGAATTGAATGAAAGTTCCAGGGTATTGTTATATATCTCAAGGCTACACAGGTACATGCAGATGAAAAGCAAACCTGTTATAAAAAAACTTGGCCTTGCAAAAGATCATGAATACAGTATGCTTACCTACATTTACCTGCTTAAAAGCCCAAATAAAAAGGAGCTCGCTAAAAAAATGCTGCTGGAGAATTCGACCGCGGTTGAAATAACCAACAGGCTTGTAAAAAAAGGCTTTATAGAAGAAGCTACCGATTCGGAAGACAAGCGTTCTACCCGTCTTAAACTTACTCCAAAGGGGGAACATAAGCTGTTTGAAAGTTACCAGTATATGGAAAAGGCTTACATAGATTTCCTGGGTTGCCTTGATCATCCTGAGCAGGTAAAATTAGCCGATTTGCTTGAAAGAGTAGAAAAGTATCAATCAACAGCCGGTGCAACGGGTGATGAAGGTGCATAAGAAGGATTGCTATTATCTTCGCACAGTGTAATACATTACCTGCCGATTATTTATTTTTCTTATTATGTATAACGATGATTTTCTTGATAAAAAATTAAATGAACGTAAGTCGCTTAATGCTAACCGTACCTTTACCCAGCCACAGGCAAAGATTGATTTTTGCAGCAACGATTACTTGGGAATTGTCAAAGGCAATTATCTGTCATCTATCAACGGCCATCTTTCTTCCGGTTCAACTGGTTCGCGGTTACTCTCCGGTAATTATCCGCTAATTGAAGAAACAGAAAATCTAATTGCAACCTTTCATGAAAGTGAGTCGGCATTAATATTTAATTCAGGTTACGATGCCAATATAGGTGTGCTTGCCTCGGTTGCCCAAAGAGGGGATACCATTATTTACGATGCATTGTCTCATGCTTCCATAAGAGATGGCATACGCCTGTCATTTGCAAAGGCATTTTCTTTCAGTCATAACGATATGACTGACCTTGAAAAGAAATTAATGAATGCAACAGGTACTATTTTTATTGTAACAGAATCTGTGTTCAGTATGGACGGCGATATATGCCCTTTGGGTGAACTTGTTGCTTTGTCCGAAAAATATAAAGCACATCTTATTCTTGATGAAGCGCATGCAACCGGCATTATTGGCGAAAAGGGAGAAGCGTTAGCGCAACATCTTAAACTGCATAAAAAGGTATTTTGCCGGATGCATGCATTTGGCAAGGCACTTGGTTGCCATGGCGCGGTTATATTGGGTTCAATGCGGCTAAAAGATTATCTTATTAATTTTGCCAGGAGTTTTATTTATTCCACTGCCTTGCCAGAGCATGCCGCGGCCGTTATTAAGCAAAGCTATCTCTTGTTTCCCGGTCTGAAACAGGAGAGAGAGTGCCTGGGCAGGCTGATCAAAAAATTTCAATCAGTATCTCTCCCTTTTGAAAAATTACTATCGCAAACACCTATTCAAATTGTACTTGTACCTGGCAATGATGCGGCCAAAAAAATAGCGGGCAGGCTACAGGAAAACCAACTTGATGTTCGTGCCATTTTATATCCAACAGTACCAAAAGAAAAAGAACGGCTTCGTATAATACTACACGCGTTTAATACCGTTGAAGAAGTGGATAAGTTGATTTCAGTACTGGCAGACCGTTCATAACTAATGATTCGTATTAAAACACTAATCTTCGCATGTATTGCTATGAACTATTAACTACGAACCATGAACGTCTTCTCACTGGCTCATAGTAAAAAACTAATCTTCGCATGTATTGCCATGAACTATGAGCCATGAACTTCTTCCCCTTATCAACATTTTCCGTACTTTCATTTCAAAATCTCTTCATGAGGGTCTTCTATTTAATACTTTTTGCCGCCATAACAACTGCCTTAATTATTGTGTTAGACACGCCATTACCGGCAGGCACTGCTAAAACACCAAGGCTGGGTTATTTTCTTTCACCTCAAAAGGGTTTTTGGCAAAATGCAGAAGCTGCAAACACGGAATTTAACGGTGAATTGAAACTTGATGGCCTAAAAGGTAAGGCCGAAGTGTATTTTGATGACAGGCTGGTGCCGCATGTGTTTGCAGAGAATGACGCAGACGCATATTTTGTGCAGGGATACCTGCATGCAAAATTCCGTTTATGGCAAATGGAATTTCAAACCTACGCCGCTGCGGGAAGATTGAGCGAGATATTTGGTGAAAAAAGCAATGGCACAAATTTTCTGAAAATTGATATTTATTTCCGCCGCCTTGGAATGGTGTATGCTGCAGAAAACTCACTGAAAGCTATGGAAGCTGACGCGCAAACTAAAGAGGCGCTTGATTCTTACACGGCGGGCGTTAATGCATACATAAATACGATGAATGAGGGGGATTACCCGCTGGAATACAAACTGCTTGATTATAAACCTGAGCCATGGACAAACCTTAAATCCGCGCTTTTTCTTAAATACATGAGCTACGATCTTACGGGGGGGGATGATGATTTTGAAATGACCAATGCGAAAGCCGTTTTTACGAAGACACAGTTTGAAAAACTTTTTCCTTATGGTCAGGATTCTATTCAAAATATCATTCCGAAAGGAACTCATTTTGCAAAACCGGGAATAGCTTTAAAGATACCTGCATCAGGAGATTCTCTTTACTTTAATTATAAAGAGGGTGTAAAAGTTCCGGCAAAACCCGTAAAACCGGATCCTGATAACGGCAGCAATAACTGGGCAGTTTCGGGTTCAAAAACAAAAAGTGGGAAACCTATTTTGTGCAGTGACCCTCATCTTGACCTCAACCTTCCTTCCCTTTGGTATGAAATGCAGATATCTGTGCCGGGTTATAATGTATATGGAGTGAGTTTCCCCGGTGCACCGGCCATCATTATCGGGTTTAATGATAATTGTGCATGGGGCGTTACCAATGCTGAACGTGACGTAAAGGATTATTATGAAATTAAATTCCAGGATAGTACTATGCAGCATTACCTGTATAATTTTGAATGGAAGAAGACAGATTTTAGAAATGAGGTGATAAAAATTAAAGGCCAGCCTGATCGAGTAGAAAAAATAGCCATGACCCTTTGGGGGCCGGTTATGTACGACAAAAGTTATCCTGATAAAATGCATAACGAAAAAGCATATGCCTGCCACTGGACAGCGCATGACGGAACTGATGAACTGAAGACGTTTATGTTATTAGACAGGGCTAAAAATATTGATGACTATAAAAATGCGATCGTAACTTTTAGCAACCCGGGGCAGAATTTTGTTTTTGCTTCAAAGAACGGGGATATTGCCATAAAAGAGGAAGGGAGTTTCGGGGCAAAGTGGAGAAGGCAGGGTGATTTTGTTATGCCCGGTTACGACAGCAGTTATGCCTATACTTCAATTCCCGACAGTGAAAATTTGATCCTGCAAAATCCCGCAAGGGGCTTTGTAAGCAGTGCAAACCAATATGCGTATGATACATCATACCCTTATTATATTGGAGGATTAAGCTTTGAATATTTTCGGCCCAACATTATAAACAGGAAATTATCGGGCATGCAAAAAATTACCGCAGAAGATATGCAGCAAATGCAGACTGATAATTATAACCTTTTAGCAGAAATGGCAAGGCCGTCTTTATTGAAATATATCAATGAATCGTTATTGAACGATGATGAAAAAAAATACCTCGATATTTTCCGGTCATGGAATTTAAGAAATGATGCAACAGAGGAAGGCCCCACTGTTTTTACACCCTGGTGGGACAGCCTGAAAGTTTGTATGTACCAGGATGAATTTTCAGTAACGCAACTCCCATTGCCGGATATTCTTAAAACCAATTCGTTCAACACTACCTTGCTGCACGCATTAATGAAGGACTCCGCTTATGAATTTGCAGATGACATAACAACCCCTCAAAAAGAAACAATGAGGGATGTTGTTACGATGGCTTTTAAAAAGATCATTCCTGTGCTTAAGGATGCAGAAAAAAGAAATGCTCTCGTTTGGGCTAAGTTTAAAGATAGTGGAGTAAAACACCTGTTAAGCATACCCGCTTTAAGCAGGTTTCATTTGTTTTCCGGCGGGGGCAGGGGAGTAATCAATGCTTACAAAAAATACAATGGCCCAAGCTGGAGAATGATAGTACAACTTACAGATGAGACGGAAGCCTATGGCCTGTATCCGGGCGGGCAAAGCGGTAACCCGGGAAGTAAATATTACGATACGTTTATTGATAAATGGGTAACCGGGCAATATTACCGGATACAAATATTTACTAAAGAAAATATGCAAAGGCAAAAACTTGCAGGAAGCATGACATTTTTAAAATGATAAATAGAGACTAATGAAATTTATAGTGGCCATATTTTTAACAGCTTTATTGGGTTATGCAGCGCCTTTATATTTTCCGTGGTGGAGTTTTGCTGTTACATCTGCTGTTATAGCCGCAGCGGTACATCAAAAAAGCTGGAAAGCATTTATCACTGGGTTTATTGGGATGTTTCTGTTATGGGGTGCGCTTGCTTTTATTATTGATGTGAATAATGAACACTTGTTGTCACAAAAAATTGCGCAGGTACTGCCATTGGGCGGTTCTTATATTCTGCTTATTCTTATTTCAGCTTTTGTTGGCGGCCTTGTATCAGGATTTGCAGCTTTAACAGGAAGTTTTGCACGACGGATTGGAGCGATGAACCAGGATATAGCGTAAGGCCTGTCGTTTTTTAACTATGCAACAATGCGCTCTTCTTTTAACAATATTTCCAGGCGCTGCAATAATTTATCTATGATATTATTTTCTATTCTCGTTCTAAAATACCCTTCCAGTATTTTATCGGTCCATATAAAGTAGGTAAAGCTTTTTAGTATAGCACCTATTGAAGCCTGCTCAATCCATTCATCAAGCGTATCGTATTCTAACGGTTCCTGCTGTATAACGCTGTAATCCGTATCTGCAAAATTATGCCCGCAAAAAAGTTCAATAAATTTTGTTATAACATCATTTTTTATTTTTTTGGGGGAAGATGCAATTGATAAAGGGTTTACCGAATAAAATTGTTTTCTGTATGCAGCTAATTGTACAAGCCCGCTTATTTGATATGATGTAAGGTCACCCAACAACTTATAAAAGATTACGTGGCGAAAGTAGTATGAAGAACACAGCTAAGCCGTCTTGCCCTAAAGATTTATATGATTTTTAAGCACTTACTTAAAATGATATTAAAATCATAATATGTATTTTTGCACCTGATATTTTGTCTGCCATGCAAGCAGATCCATATTGTCAATGGAATATTGGGCGAAATACTGTTACAAAGATCAGCAGGCGCCCGATGTCTGAAATACTAAAAATAAAATGGCTGTATTACATAACCGCATTTCGGGTGAGGAGTTGAAAAAACGCCTTATGGAAGAACCCATGCCCCGGACAACAATTAGTTTTTATCAATATTTTCCTATTCAAAATCCACAGGAATTCCGCGACCATTTGTACAAAAATTTATTCAGCCTTAAGGTTTTTGGGCGCATCTATGTTGCTAGGGAGGGCATCAATGCACAGGTAAGTGTACCCTCTGAAAGCCTTGAGGCATTCCGGTCATTTTTGTATTCAATTGAGCCTTTAAACGGCGCGCGTTTGAACATCGCTGTTGATGACGACGGTAAGTCGTTTTGGGTATTGAAGGTGAAAGTAAGGGAAAAGATCGTGGCCGATGGTATTACTGACACCACATTCAATATGAATAATAAAGGGCGGTATGTTAATGCCGGTGAAATGAATGCTTTGATGAATGATGAGGATACAATTATTGTGGACATGCGCAACCACTACGAATACGAGGTGGGGCATTTTGTAAGAGCTGTTGAAGTGCCTTCTGACACTTTTCGCGACCAGTTGCCTATGGCCGCTGATATGCTTAAGGGTAAGGAAGAAAAGAATATAATTATGTATTGCACCGGCGGCATACGCTGCGAGAAAGCCAGTGCTTTTATGCTGCACAAAGGATTTAAAAATGTATCTCACCTGGAAGGAGGGATAATTAATTATGCAAGAGAGATACAGGAGCAAGGGTTAGAAAGCAAATTTATTGGTAAAAATTTTGTGTTTGACGAAAGGCTTGGAGAGCGGATAACAGAAGATGTAATAGCACACTGCCACCAGTGCGGCAAACCTTGCGACACACATACCAATTGTAAAAATAACGGGTGCCATCTATTATTCATTCAATGTGAAGAATGTGCTGCAAAATATGATGGCTGCTGTAGCATTGAATGTAAGGATACTATTGACCTGCCCGTTGAAAGGCAAATGCAAATACGCAAGGGTATTGACAAAGGCCAGAATATTTTTAATAAAAGCAAAGTGAGGTTAAGGCCAAAACTAAAGGGACTAAAAAAGGAGGAGTAAGAACATTATATAACGCCGTTCTTCTCAAGCGATTTCATTATTCTTTCGTATGTTTCGTCATCGCTTAAATCCTGTGGTACAAATGTTTCGCCTATAACATGCTCGTATAATTCAATGTAACGTTTTGAAATGGTATTTACCCATTCAGTATCCATCACAGGAACCGTTTGCCCCTCCTTTCCCATAAAATTATTTGCAATAAGCCATTCACGAACAAACTCTTTGCTTAATTGCTTTTGGCGTTCACCTTTTTGCTGGCGTTCTTCAAAACCATCTGCATAAAAATAGCGGGATGAGTCAGGCGTATGTACTTCATCCATTAAAACTATATTGCCATCAAGCCTTCCAAACTCATATTTTGTATCAACAAGTATCAATCCCCTTTTAGCGGCAATTTCTTTTCCCCTTTCAAAAAGAGCAAGCGCATATTTTTCCAAAATATCCCAGTCTTCCCCGGTTGCAATGCCTTTCGCTATAATTTCTTCTTTTGAAATATCTTCATCATGGCCTTCTTCTGCCTTTGTGGATGGAGTAATGATAGGAGTTGGAAAAAGATCATTTTCCTTCATTCCATCTGGCATAGTTACCCCGCATAAAATCCTCCTGCCGGAAGAATAAGTTCGCCATGCGTGCCCTGTAAGGTTGCCACGTACAACCATTTCAATTTTAAAGGGCTCACAGCGAAGGCCGGCAGCCACATTTGGCGCCGGTGTATCAACCAGCCAGTTGGGGCAAATATCTTTTGTTGCGGTTAGCATATATGCAGCAACCTGGTTTAAAACCTGCCCTTTATAAGGGATGGGTTCGGGCAAAATAACGTCAAATGCGGAAATGCGGTTACTTGCTATCATTACCAGCCATTTGTTATTAATGGTATAAACATCTCTTACTTTTCCTTTATAAAAAGCGGTTTGTTGGGGGAATTTGAAATTTGCCATGGCCCAAAAATAGTTTTTATCACGAAATATGGCACTTTATAGGAGTATAAACCTTAAAAGAAGATAAAACTGTAAATTTTACGCAATAAAGTTTTAATTTAATTATAACTATTGCTATTTTGCTGATAATTAAACTACTGCCAAATGAAAAATTTAATATCCTGTGTAGTTTTTGCAATAACGGTGTTGTTTTCAGTGCCCGTATTTTCCCAGGGTTCTGTTACTATAACGGGGCATGTAAGAAATAGCACTTCAAAGGAAGGGATTTCGGCTGTTTCAGTAATTATTAAGGGTACATCCATAGGTACTTATTCAAATGATAAAGGTGATTTTAAATTCGTTACCCTGCAAAAGCCCCCCTTTACGCTGGTAATATCATCAGTAGGCTATGCTGCAAAGGAAGTACAGGTAACATCTGCAACTGAAAGCAATATGTCAGTTGATCTTGAAACTGCATACACATTAGGCCAGGACATTGTTGTTGCAGCATCCCGTGTGCCGGAAAGAATATTAGAATCACCCGTTTCCATTGAAAGGGTGAGTGCGGCAAATATCAGGAACTCACCTACAACAAGTTACTACGACCTGGTAAAAACTTTAAAAGGAGTTGATGTTACCAGTTCAAGCCTTACTTTTACCTCTATTACAACCAGGGGTTTTAATGGCAGTGGCAATACACGGGTAAACCAGTTTGTAGATGGAATGGATAACCAGGCGCCCGGACTTAATTTTTCCGTAGGCGGTGTAGTTGGGTTAACAGAGCTGGATGTTGATAATATGGAACTGTTGCCGGGTGCATCATCTGCTCTTTATGGTTCTGGTGGCATGAACGGTACATTGCTCATCACTTCAAAAGACCCTTTTAAATACCAGGGTTTTAGCGCACAGGTAAAAACAGGTGTAAATCATATTGACGGGAGCAGCAATAACGACCCTATCGGGGTTTCGCCTTATTACGATTTCAGCTTCAGGTGGGGCCAAAAGATCGGCGATAAATTTGCTTTTAAAATAGGCGCCCAATTTATACAGGCAAAAGACTGGGTAGCCAATGACCAATCTGATTACACCGGTGTTGGAACAGGCGTAAACAGCCATGTGATACCGGGTACCAGGGAAACTGACCCCAATTATGATGGGGTAAATGTTTATGGCGACGAAACAAGTGCAAATATATTTGGGGTAGCTAATGCTGTTCAAAGCCAAACAAGGGCAGGTATATTGGCTGCTACAGGCAATACGCTGGATATTGTACAGGCGATGAATGCTAACTTACCTGCAAATGCAACACCTGCCCAAATTGGCGCTTTTATCAGTTCTTTACCCGCGGCTTTGCAGGGGCCTGTAACAAACCTTGTACCCTTTTATTTTGGACTAAGGAACAATATTATACCTAACCAAAATGTAAGCCGTACAGGGTATAAAGAAAATGAAGTTATTGATAATACTACTGTTGATGTAAGAATAAGCGGTGGCCTTTATTATAAAATAAATTCCGGAACTGAAATGTCGTTGATTGCAAATTATGGTACCGGTAATACTGTATATACGGGCAGCGACAGGTATTCGTTAAAAAACCTGCAGATAGGGCAGTATAAATTTGAAGTTAAAAACGACAACTGGTTCGTTAAAGCCTATGCCACACTTGAAAATTCGGGTGATGCATTTAATGCCACTATCGCGACCCAGCTATTTAATGAGGCATGGAAGCCAAGCACAACGTGGTATCCCCAATTTACAGCGGCTTATGTTCAGGCTGTATCGCAGGGGGCCAGCAGCATGCAGGCGTTTAACGCAGCGCGTGCTTTTGCCGATCAGGGGCGTCCGGCGCCAGGTTCGCAGGAGTTTAGAACCATTTTTGATACCGTGGTTAGCAAGCCAATACCGAAGGGTGGCAAGTTTTTAGATAGAACGAATTTGTATCATGTTGAAGGGCAATACAACTTTACAAGTATTGTTAAGTTTGCTGAAGTGCTGGTAGGTGCAAGCTACAGGGTTTACAGGCTTAACTCCCAGGGCACTTTATTTGCCGATAGCGCGGGGCCTATAAACACATCGGAATTTGGCGCCTACGTGCAGGTGGCGAAAAAGTTTTTTGAGGATAAGTTAAAATTGACAGCTTCAGGCAGATACGACAAAAATGAAAACTTTGACGGTAAATTTACCCCAAGGTTTTCCGCAGTGGTTACGGTGGCCCCTGACCAGAACATAAGGGCGTCTTATCAAAACGCTTACAGGTTTCCATCTAACCAAAACCAATGGATAAACCTTAACACCGGTGCGGGCATTCTCATTGGCGGCCTGCCGCAGTTGAGGCAATTTTACCATTTTGATACAGAGCCGGTATATACCCCCGCAAGTGTACAGGCTTATAGCCAAACCGGTAACCCGGCAGTGCTTGTGCAGCAAACTTTTGGTACCTATAAGCCTGAAACAGTAAATAGTTGGGAACTTGGTTACAAGGGGCTGTATAACAAACGTTTCCTGGTTGATGTATATGGTTATTATGCAACTTACAATAATTTTATAGGCAGGGTTTCCTGTTACCAGTTGGCTACCGGTACAGGGTTCTCGGTTTCTGTAAACAGCCCTAACACCGTTCATACAAAAGGGTTTGGTGTTGGGCTTGATTATTTATTGAATAATAACTATGCAATAGATGCCAACCTTTCATCTGATGTAATTGATAACCCTGATCCAAATTTTGCCACTTATTTCAATACACCGAGGTATAGGGCGAATATTGGCTTCTCAAACAGCGGGTTCGGGCACAATAAACTTTTTGGGTTTAATATACAGTGGAGATGGCAGGATACCTATTTTACAGAGGCAGATTTTAAACAGGGCGATGTATCCGCTTTCAGCACCATTGATGCACAGATAAGCTATAAGCTGCCAAAAATTAAATCATTAATAAAATTGGGGGGCACCAATATACTTAACCATTATTATATAACAGCCTTTGGTAACCCTGCCATTGGCGCCTTATATTATGTAAGTTTTGCCTATAATGTTTTTTAGTCATCATTATTTCGCATTAGAATGTAACAAAGCCGGCAAATTTTTTTGCCGGCTTTGTTATTTAAGCAAATCAACATTAGAAAAGCCATCGCACTTAAACAGCCCGAATAGCCTTACCTCACAATATTGCAATAACTATTTACCATTTGTAAAGCATAATCCTATATTTTTGCGGTGCTTTTTAAAGGCTAAACACTACATAAATATGCGACAAATTGCTTTTCGTGAAGCGCTGCGTGAGGCTATGAATGAGGAAATGAGGAGGGATGACAGGGTTTTTGTAATGGGAGAGGAGGTGGCTGAATATAATGGCGCTTATAAGGTAACACAGGGTATGCTTGCCGAATTTGGTCCAAAACGTGTTATTGATACGCCCATTTCTGAACTTGGCTTTACAGGTGTGGCTGTTGGTGCTGCACAACATGGCCTTCGCCCGGTAGTAGAATACATGACGTGGAATTTTGCAGTTTTGGCTCTCGACCAAATATTAAATACTGCCAGTAAAATGCTTGCCATGAGCGGCGGCCAGCTTGGTTGCCCTATTGTCTTACGCGGGCCTAACGGAAGTGCAGGCCAGCTTGGCGCACAGCACTCTACCGCATTTGAAAGCTATTTTGCTAACATACCCGGTATTAAAGTGGTTTCTCCTTCAAACGGTTACGATGCAAAGGGCTTGCTTAAGCAGGCCATACGTTACGAAGAAGATCCCGTTATATTTATGGAAAGCGAGGTAATGTACGGCGATAAAAGCGAGGTGCCCGAAGAAGAATATTATATACCAATTGGTAAAGCTGATGTAAAAAAAGAAGGCAAAGATGTAACCATTGTGTCTTATAATAAAATGATGAAAGTTGCTTTGGGTGCTGCTGCCGAACTGGAAAAGGAGAACATAAGCGCCGAAGTAATTGATCTTAGAAGCATTCGTCCGCTTGACTGGCATACGGTTTTAGAAAGTGTAAAAAAAACCAACCGCCTGGTAATTGTGGAAGAACAATGGCCCATGTGTTCAGTATCTTCAGAGCTTGCTTTTCGCATTCAAAAAGAGGGATTTGATTATCTTGATGCACCTGTTCGACGCATTACCAGCGCCGATGCCCCTATGCATTACGCGCCAAATCTTGCTGCGCTTGCCATACCCGATATTGCCCGTACAATTAAGATAGTTAAGGAAGTGATGTATATTAAAAAGTAGATTGAAGAGTGTTATCTGCTCTTAATAAATAATTTCATCCCGGATGCAATATATAATGCTCCGGGATTTTTAATTTTAACGGATGAAAAAAATAATACTGCTGCTTATTTGGCTGTTTATCATAAAACAGGCATTTGCTCAAAAAGCAGATAGTACTGTTATTGCAGACAGTGCCTCTCTGCAAAATGTTACCGTTAATGCTTTTGAAACAAAAACAAAATGGAAAGATGTTGCTGCAACTGTTTCTATTCTAAATAAAAAAGATCTTCAGCGTTTTGATGTCAATTCTATGCTATCAGCTATGAACACTGTAGCAGGGGTAAGAATGGAAGAACGTTCGCCGGGAAGTTACCGGTTATCAGTCAGGGGTAGTTTGCTGCGATCGCCTTTCGGGGTAAGGGATGTAAAAATATATCTCGATGGTGTGCCCTTTACTGATGCAACAGGTAATACCTACCTTAATCTTATTGATCCCAACCAGTTACAGTCTGCCGAAATTATTAAGGGGCCGTCAAGCAGCATTTACGGTGCAAATACCGGCGGCGTTGTTTTGCTTAGCTCCCTCAACAACATTGGTGACAAAAAAAACAGGTTTGATGCTTCATTAAATGGCGGGTCGTATGGCATGTTTAATGAGCAGGCCGGGTGGCAAACACAGGAAAAAACCTTTTCATCAAGCCTGCAGCAATCATACATGCAAAGCGATGGTTTCAGAAAGCAAACAGCCATGCATAAGGATGTAATAAAATGGAACGGCAGGTTTAATATCAATGCCAGTCAATCATTATCTTTTATTGCCTTTTATACCGATCTTTATTACCAAACGCCAGGCGGCTTAACACAGGCACAAATGGATGCGGACCCAACGCAGGCAAGGCTGGCATCGGGAAGCATACCCGGTGCGCAAACACAACATGCCGCAGTAACAAATAAAACAGGTTTTATTGCTGCAACATTAACATCAAACATTGGCAAAAATTTTACTAACATAACTTCATTTGTAATTGATCACACCGGTTTTACAAATCCTACTTTTACCAGCTATGAGCATAGAAGTGAATGGAATTATAACGCCCGTACAAGCTTTGGGTATAAGTACAAAAAAAACGATTTTATTTTGCATGCAACGGGCGGCGTAGAAATAGGATATAATGTTGCACACATTAACGATTATGGCAACAGGGCTGGTGTACAGGATACTGTGCAATATAAAGACCTTACACAATTAACGCAGTATTTTATTTTTGCGCAGGTAAGTATAAATGCCGGGCGCCGATGGCTGTTTCAAGTGGGGGGCAGTAATAATGCAACCTATTATTGGTTTAACAGGTTGACTGACCTTATTTCAAAATATCCTCAAACCCGCTCAGCGGGGCCGCTTATTACGCCACGTATCAGCGCTTTATACCAGCTAACAAATAGTGTCTCAATCTATGCCTCCGCATCCGAAGGATTTTCTACCCCTACGCTGGCCGAGATCCGTCCAACAAACGGCACTTATTATCCATTTCTTCAACCTGAATATGGCTGGAACTATGAAGCTGGCATAAAGGGCGCCTTGTTAAAGAGTGACCTTGAGTTTAATGCGTCTGTATATTATTTTGCATTAAAACAAGCTATTGTAAGCCGCACAGATAGTGCAGGTGTGCAATATTTTGTAAATGCAGGCAGTACAAAACAAAACGGTGCAGAAATTTGGTTTAAAGCACATCTTATCCATAACAATATGTACACAGTGGCTTCTTTAGATATTTGGAATAGCTTTAGTTACCAGCCGTACCGGTTTACAAATTATACGGTAGGAACCAATAATTATTCAGGCAACAAATTAACAGGGGTGCCCACTTATATAAATGTAAGCGGGGTTGACATTAACACTAAAAATGCATTTTACGGCAGTATTATATTTAATGCTACATCATCCATACCGCTTGATGACGCAAACAGCGCTTTTGCAAAGCGATATTATTTATTACAGGTTAAAGTTGGCAAATATTTTAAAATACATACCTGTAAGCTAAACACCTATTTTGGAATAGACAATTTGCTTAACGAGGTATATAGCCTGGGAAATGATATTAACGCAGCGGGTAAACGGTATTTTAACCCGGCCCCTAAAAGAAATTTCTTTATTGGTGCAAGATTAACTTTTTAAATATTTCTTATATCATCTTCTTCTTTTTGCACCCCTTTAGGATGGGAGCATTTTGCTATATTCGCATTTTTAAAATAGAACTATGCCAAACATCCTGATAATTGATGACGAAAAGGCCATAAGAAAAACGCTCGGCGAAATACTGTCTTATGAAGGGTTTAAAATAGACGAAGCCGCCGACGGCGAAGAAGGCTGGAAATGCTTTAACGAAAAAAATTACGATGTTGTTTTGTGCGATATTAAAATGCCCAAAATGGACGGGCTGGAATTTTTAACAAGAGCAACGGAAAAAAATGCTGATATACCTATCATCATGATCAGCGGCCATGGCACTATTGAAACAGCCGTTGATGCAGTTAAAAAGGGTGCATACGATTATGTGGCAAAACCACCGGACCTTAACCGGTTACTGATAACCATACGTAATGCACTTGATAAAAATTCGCTTAATAAAGAAACGCGTACTTTAAAACGCAAGGTTAAGCGTGTAGAAGAAATGACAGGTGAAAGTGATGCCATAAAACGCATAAAGGAAACAATTGAAAAAGTTGCACCCACTGATGCACGTGTATTAATTACAGGAGAAAATGGAGTAGGTAAGGAGTTAGTAGCGAGATGGATACACGAGAAAAGTGCAAGGGCAGAAAGCTCTATAGTTGAAGTAAACTGCGCTGCCATACCAAGTGAATTAATAGAAAGCGAATTGTTTGGCCACGAAAAAGGTTCTTTTACTTCAGCAGTTAAGCAACGCATTGGTAAATTTGAGCAGGCCAATGGCGGCACTTTATTCCTTGATGAAATTGGGGATATGAGTTTAAGCGCCCAGGCAAAAGTATTGCGTGCTTTGCAGGAAGGCAGAATTACAAGAGTGGGCGGTGATAAAGAAATAAATGTAGATGTAAGGGTTGTAGCAGCCACAAATAAAAACCTGCTAAAAGAAGTGGAAGAAAAGAATTTCAGGTTAGATCTCTATCATCGTATAAGTGTTATTTTGATCCATGTACCGTCACTGAACGAAAGAAGGGAGGATATAACCCTGCTGGTTGATAAATTCTTAAATGACATTGCTGAAGAATACGGGCAAACAAGAAAGGCAATAGACAAAAAAGCGCTGGATGCATTGCAGAAACATAACTGGACGGGCAATATACGCGAATTAAGAAATGTAGTTGAAAGGCTTGTTATACTTTCGGCTAAAATAATAAGCCTGGAAGATGTAACAAATTATGTGTTGCCGAAATAAGATGACAGGAAAGTTAACAGATGTTAGATTACAGAAGAGTAGGTCATTGAGTCATTAGTCAATAGTCATTTAGGGACGCAAATAGCTCGGTCTTTTACTTCCGGACTTCCGAACTTCCCGACTTTCGGACTAAGAGATAACAGGAAGAACAGACATCGTCATTGCGAAAAAACCGGCGTGGGTTTGTTTGTGGGGATTTTTGTGGCAATCTGCTGAGATAAAAGTTGACATATGAACGGAAAAAGTTTAAAGTTAAAAGTGAAGAGTTAAAAAGTGCGATCATGGGCTTGTCTTTACTATGAACTATTAACCATGAACTATGAACTTGAGAGAGGGAAGCACTGTTATCATAATCGTTGGGCCAACTGCATCTGGCAAAACTCCTTTATCGTTGGCGTTGGCTCAATATCTTAATACCGAGATCATTTCTGCAGATTCACGGCAATGTTTCAGGGAACTTAATATTGGCGTAGCAAAACCGTCAGAGGAAGAATTGCAGCTTGTTAAACACCACTTTATTAATTCACATTCTGTTTACGATACGGTAAATGCACAGGTATTTGAACAATACGCTTTAAATGCAGTTGATGAAATTTTTAAAAGCAACCAATATGCTGTAATGGTTGGTGGAACAGGGTTGTATATAAAAGCATTCTGTGATGGATTGGATGAAATACCGCCGGTAAATGATAAAATAAGAGACTACATAACAGCTCAATATCAAACAAATGGCTTGTTATGGCTGCAACAGGAAGTAATGAATAATGACCCTGAATTTTGGAAAGCAGGCGAACAGCAAAACCCTCACCGGCTTATACGCGCCCTTGAAATTAAATTAGGCACCGGTGAATCTATACTGTCATTCCGGAAAAAAAAACCGGTGCAAAGGGCTTTCAAAATAATTAAGATAGGAATTGATCTTTCAAGGGAACAATTGTATCATAACATTAATAAACGTGTTGATGATATGATTGGCAAAGGGTTGGCTGCAGAAGTAGAGGCGCTAATGCCCATCCGGCAACTTAATGCCCTGCAAACAGTTGGATATAAAGAATTATTTAATTTTTTTGATGGAAAATGTTCTTTGGAGAAAGCCATCAGCCAGCTAAAACTAAACACCCGCCATTACGCGAAAAGACAAATTACCTGGTTTAAAAAAGATACCTCCATTTATTGGGAACCCATATTTGATAAGGGCTCTATTGATTTTTTATTGCAAAAGGCCACGCAGGAACTGTGAAGTATTTGCATAATTTTATAGTGTAATTTGTACACATATCAATAGTGTATTTTTGACACACTCAAAAAAAAATCTCAATTTTTTTTTGATGAATTAGATAACAAATAGTTAATTTTATCGCGTCCCAAATTATCAAACAACCAAACTCGCCCGCTTATGAGACAAAAATGCGATCGCTTGTCTGTACGAGTATGTACAGTACTTCTCTTTTTGTTAGTATCAGGCTCATTGTTTGCGCAAAGAAAAGTAACAGGTACTGTTACTGCTGCAAAAACAAGCCAGCCTGTAAGTTTTGCTTCTGTAACTGTTAAAGGAACAAACATTGCCACTGCTACTGATGCAGCCGGTACATTTGCTATTACTGTTCCGGGAGGCAAAACTGTTTTAACGATCTCCTCTGTTGGCTTTGCCGACCAGGATGTATCAATCGGATCAGGTTCATTAAGTATAGTATTGGTAGAAACCACATCCAGCCTGGATGAAATAGTGGTTACCGGCTATACTGCGCAAAAGAAAAAGGATATTATTGGTTCGGTGGATGTAGTGAATGTTAAAGACATGAAAGCTATACCGTCAGGCAGTCCCGAACAAATGTTACAAGGCCAGGCAGCCGGCGTTAACGTTATCACTTCGGGCGCTCCCGGTGCTAACAGCAACGTTTTTATTCGTGGTATAACATCGTTTGGCGGAGTTGACCCGCTGGTAATTATTGATGGTGTTCCGGGCAGCATGCACGATCTTAATATCAATGATATTGAGAGTGTACAGGTATTAAAAGATGCCGGTGTAATGGCCATTTATGGTGCACGCGGCTCAAACGGCGTTATCATCATTACAACCAAAAGAGGCCGCGCAGGTAAAACCACCATCACTTATGATGGTTATTATGGTACACAGCAGGCATTGCCCGGTAATGTTTGGCATATACTAAACACTACAGAAATGGCACAGGCTTACTGGCAGTCAGATATCAACTCAAACCAGTTAACAAACGGCAACCCTTCTTCTCCCAACTATGGTAACGGGCCTACTCCAGTAATACCGGATTATATTTTGCCAACAGGCGCTAAAGACGGTGATGCTTCGGTAAACCCTGCTTTGTATAATATTGATTACAGCAAGGGCGCTATTTATCAAATAACCAGGGCTAATAAAACAGGAACAGACTGGTTTCATTCAGTGTTCAATAATGCTCCCATACAAAGCCATAACATACAGGGTAGCGGCGGCAGTGATAAATCAACTTACCTTTTCTCGCTCGGTTATTTTGACCAGCAAGGTACGCTGCTTAATACTTATTTAAAAAGGTATTCTGCAAGGATCAACACCACTTTTGCTGTAAAGGATCATATACGCATCGGTGAAAACGCTTACCTGTTCTATAAAGATAACCCAACCATTCTTGGCTATCAAAATGGCGCCAACGGCGTTGGTAATGTGAACGAAGGATTGTTGGCAGAAACCTACAGGGAACAGCCTATCATCCCTGTGTTTGATATCAAAGGTAACTATGCAGGTTCTGCAGGCCAGGAATTAGGTAATGG
>JABDFW010000001.1 GCA_013286305.1 Bacteroidota bacterium | reverse complement strand
GCTGCTTTATATCAAACATTTGCAGGTGCACCGGGTTTACCTCAGCAAACGATGCAATACTGTGATTGCGGTATTTAATATCAAAGCGCGTGCCTGTATTGACTGTAACTGGTTCATCAATTTGTACATCCGCTAATCCGCACAACTGCAGTAAGGCGGTTGCTATGCCTTTGGCCGAATAAATATCGTGCTGCCTGCTTTTAGTACGCCAGCCCGTTAAAACATTGTCACCCGTTACATAAACACAAAAATGATCGTCCTCCTTATAATTGCCCGGGGCTTTGGCAAAATATGTTTTACCAAATTCAAAAAATGACAGGTTGGTGTTTTTCCTGTTTACATTGTAGGCAATACTTTCAAGCGCGGTTTCAAGCATTGACGGACGCATCACATTAAGGTCTGCGCTCAGGTTATTGATCATTTTAACGGTATGCTCAAGCGTGGCCGTATCGAAGTATTTGCTGTTGGTGATTGAATTAGTGACGATCTCGTTAAAGCCTAAACCCACCAGGTAATTTGCCAGTTTTTCTCTTACACTTTCTGCCACTCTTAATTCATCAACTGCCGGGGCAATAGTGATACCTGCAGGTATATCAATATTATCCAGGCCATCAATACGCACTATTTCTTCCACCACATCTGCAGGCAGGGTTATATCGGGTTTGTGGTATGGAACTGTTACCCATAATTCATCTGCTCCGTCCCGCATTATTTCGAAGCCAAGGCTGGAGAGGATATTTTTAACGGTATCGGAATGATAATTTTTCCCGCTTAATTTTTTTAGGTAATGATTTTTTAAAACTACCTCCGCTTTTGGTTTTGGGTTAGGATACACATCCACCACATCAGAGGCAATTTCCCCACCCGCAATTTCTTTTATTAATACCGCGGCCCTTTTAAGCACCGTAGCAGTATTGGAAATATCCACCCCTTTTTCAAAATGTATAGCAGCTTCGGTGCGAAGCCCGTGCCTGAACGAGGTTTTACGGGTGTTAACGGGGTTAAACCATGCACTCTCTAAAAAAATATTAGTGGTGGCATCCTTCACGCCGCTTTTGGTGCCACCAAAAACGCCCGCGATACACATACCTTCTCCGGCGTTGCATATCATAAGGTCTTCGCTGCTAAGTTTTCTTTCCTTGCCGTCCAGCGTGGTAAACAGTGTGCCTTCCGGCAGGTTCTTTACAATTATTTCATTACCGGTAATTTCATCTGCGTCAAATGCATGCAGCGGCTGCCCGGTTTCATGCAGGATAAAATTGGTAATATCAACAATATTATTGATGGGCCTTTGGCCGATGGCTTTTAACCTGTTTTGCAGCCATTCGGGGGATGGTTTCACGGTAATGCCTGTGATGGTTACTCCTGAATACCGCTGGCAGGCCTCTTTATTTTCAATAGAAACTTTTATCGTAAGGCTGTGACTATCGGGCTTAAACTGGTTTATATAAGGCAACTTTGGCCTGGCGCCTTTTTTCTGGTGATGGTTAAGGTAGGCGCATACATCCCGTGCAACACCAAGATGGCTCATGGCATCCATGCGGTTGGGTGTTAGGCCTATTTCATATATCCAGTCATTGTAAACTGAAAAAAAATCTCCTGCATTTGCCCCAACAACTGCATCATCGCTCATAATTATAATGCCCTCATGGCTTTCGCCAATACCTATTTCATCTTCGGCACATATCATTCCATGGCTTTCCACCCCGCGAATTTTGGCAACCTTCATGGTAACAGCCTCCCCTTTTAACGGGTGAATGGTTTCGCCCACTTTGGCAACGATCACTTTTTGCCCTACAGCAACATTAGGAGCGCCGCAAACTATTTGCAGTTCTTCTTTATTATCCACTAAAACTTTGGTAACCTTTAATTTATCCGCGTTAGGGTGTTGTGAGCTTTCAAGCACTTCGCCTATAACCAGTCCTTCCAGGCCACCCTTAATGCTCTCGTATTTCTCCAGGCTTTCCACTTCCAGGCCTATGGAGGTTAATATCTTCGATAATTTTTCCGGGTCTATTGTTTCCGGCAGGTATTCAGATAACCAATTGTAAGAGATCGTCATGCACTATGCTGTTTATTCTTGGGCGCAAATATACTTTTAAGCCTGCAACTGGAGGGCTAAATTTAAAGACATCGCTGTTGTTTTCATTATCTAAAACCTTATTGTGACCGGCAAATGCTCAAAAAGAGTAATTTTGTAATATGCATCTCGCAGAAAAAGATATAAAAATAATCAGTAAGTATTTTAGGGATAAGCCTGTTTTGAAAGCTTATATATTTGGGTCATACTCAAGAGATGAAGCCTTAAAAGACAGCGATGTTGACATTTTGGTAGATCTTGATTATTCGCAGCACATTGGTTTAGGTTTTGTACAAATGAAACTTGACCTTGAAAAACAATTGCATAGGCCGGTTGACCTTGTTTCTTCACAAGCAATAAGTAAACACTTGCTGCCTTTTATTAATAAAGACAAGCAGTTGATCTATGAGAGCCTTGTCGCAGAAACTTTATTACAAGGATAATTATAACCTGCCTGGCACAACGAAAAGAGAAAACGCCGCAAACAAAGTCTTTCATATATTTGAATACACCGATTCCCCATCACACCAATGAACCGCATAGACCGCGTTACAGCAATCCTTATTCAGCTTCAATCAAAAAAAGTGGTTAAGGCGCAGGATATTGCCTGCCGGTTCAATATAAGTTTGCGCACCGTTTACAGGGATGTAAAAACACTGGAAGAAGCAGGGATACCTATTATTGGAGAAGCAGGCGTTGGATATTCAATTATGGAAGGGTACAGGCTGCCGCCAGTAATGTTTACCAAAGAAGAGGCTACCGCTTTTTTAACCGCTGAAAAACTGATAGAGAAACTGACAGATGCTTCCACGGAAGAAAGCTATAAATCGGCCATGTATAAGGTTAGGGCGGTTTTACGTTCAACGGAAAAAGACCTGCTGGAAAATATTGACGGCCACATAGAGGTAGTTAAGAACAGGATACAGGCGAATATTAAAACCACACTCAGCCCGTTACAACCCATACTGAAAAGTATCTCTTCAAAAAATGTTTTGTTCATTCAATATGTTTCTGTCGGTACGCCATCATACACGGAAAGAAATATTGAGCCTGTTGGCATATTTTACATGGGCAACTATTGGTACCTGATCGCTTTTTGCAGGCTTAGAAATGATTACCGGAATTTTCGCACCGACCGCATGACAAAAATTACCATTACGGACGAAAAATTCAATAAAGAACACCCATCTTTAAAATCGTATTTACAGGAAGTGGCTGCAGAAAAAGAATTACACACGGTTATTATGCGTGTAAATAAAGAGGTTGTAAAACATTTGAATGAGCAGAAATTTTACAATGGCTTTGTTTCCGAACGCGAAGCCGGAGATAAAATAGAAATGACCTTTCTCACCTCGTCCCTTGAAGGTTTTGCAAGATGGTTCATGATGTTTGGCGACCAGGCCGAAATACTCACACCCATCCCGCTGAAAGAGCGTATTAAAGAGCTTGCCTGCGCTATATCAAAAAAAGTTTAAAAAATATTCCAGACCTGCTGACATACGGCTGTCACTACCCGGTTTTAATTTTGCACTATAATAGAACCAACATCATCGCTTTTTTGAAATAAATGAGCATGATTTTGGTTTGATATCTTCGCACATGCTGCAGCATGCAGCAGTATAAATAAACAATTATGCAGCCAACATTTTTTGCCAAACAAAGCGATTTTAGAAAATGGTTGGAAAAAAACCATACTAAAAAGGCAGAACTGTATGTGGGTTTCTATAAAACAGGCTCAGGCAAAGAAAGTATAACCTGGCCGCAATCTGTTGATGAAGCCCTGTGTTTCGGCTGGATAGATGGCGTACGCAAATCAATTGATAAAGAAAGTTATTATATACGTTTTACACCGCGAAAACCTTCAAGCATTTGGAGCGCGATCAATATTAAAAAGATAGAAGAACTTACAAGGCTTGGCTTGATGAAGCCTGCCGGTATTGAAGCATTTAGCAAAAGAGCGGAGGCAAAGTCAAAAATATATTCTTATGAAAAAGAGCCTGTTGCATTGAGCGCTGCCTATGAAAAGAAATTTAAAGCCAATAAAAAAGCCTGGAAATTTTTTCAGTCGCAGCCACCCTGGTATAGAAGAGTTTCCATTCACAGGGTAATGAGCGCAAAGCAAGAGCCAACACGCATCAGCAGGCTTGAAACCCTTATTAAGGATAGCGAAGCAGAAAAGAAAATAAAAGAATTGAGTTATGGGAGAAAGTAATGACACAAAACCAACAGTTTACCTTTTTGTATATGACAGCTTCTCTGACTGGGAGCCGGCTTATGCAATTGCAGAAATTAATAAATCAGGAAAATATACTGTAGAAACATTTGCATTAACAAAAGACGCTGTAACATCTGCCGGGGGATTAACTATATTGCCTTGCACCGACATTGACGATGAACGCATAAAACAGGCGGCCATGATAATAATACCCGGCGGCCGCGCCCTGGAAGAAAAAAAATATGGTGAAGTAATGCCCCTTGTTGAATATGCGTATAAAAACAACATTCCCATTGCGGCTATCTGCGGCGCTACAACCCTGCTGGCAGACATGGGTATGCTGGATGATATTAGGCATACCAGTAACGCCTTGGTTTACCTTAAACAGCTTTCCTCATGGTATAAAGGCGAAAACTATTACCTGGATGAAAAAGCAGTAACCGGTAACAACATCATTACCGCAGGTGGCGTTTATCCCATTGAGTTTGCCAGGGAAATTTTTATAAAACTTTCGTTATATAACAATGATATGATCGGGAAATGGTATCAATTGTTTAAGAACGGCGTGTGGGTTGAATGATGTGTTAAAATTATGGAAAGCAGGGTGTGTGGATGTAGGCCCAAACCATCCGCTAACTTCCCCAAACGCAAAGAGAGCATTCCACCAGTGAAACACTCTCTTCTTTTTATTATTTTTAAGTACTGCTGTTAATTCTCTGGCGCGGAAACAGGAGTTGAGACAGGCGTTGTTGTTGTTTTAGCATCATTCTTCATGTCCTGCTACTGTTCTCAAAGATAAAGGCAAAATATATTTATGCGGTTAAATTTACGGTGTATTAAAAGTTGCCATTACAGTAACGCCCCCTTTAACCACCTGGTTAAGCTGTACTTCTATTTTGGCATCCAGCGGCAGTAATACGTCAACCCGGCTGCCGAATTTTATAAAACCCATCTCTTCGCCCTGCTTCACTTCCTGCCCCACCGTTAAGTAATTGGAAATGCGTTTTGCCAAAGCGCCCGCTATCTGTTTCACTAAAATAACCCCTTTATTATTTTCAATCACAATACAATGCCGCTCGTTCTCTGTGGATGATTTGGGGTGCCATGCCACAAGATATTTACCGGCATGGTACTTACTGTATTTTACCAAACCTGTAATAGGGTTACGGTTAACATGTACATTGGCAGGGCTCATAAAAATACTTACCTGAATGCGGTTGTCGTTAAAATATTCAGTGTCTGCAATTTCTTCAATAACCACCACTTTGCCATCTGCGGGGCAAACGATCTTATTGGAATCCACCAATAAATCGCGCCGCGGTATCCTGAAAAATGAAACAATAAAAAGCAGAAAAAAAAGTGTTGCCACAAAAATGATGGCAGCAAGCCATGGCCAGTCAGCGCTTAAAAATTCAAAAGAAATTACATTTACAATACCAAAAATTAACGCGGTAATGCCTATGGTACTATATCCTTCTTTGTGAATGGTCATGTTTAATAGTTGGGCTGCAAATATACATAATATCAGCCCCTGAAAAATGAATGATCAGAATGTAATCATGTACAGCATATACAACCAAACAAAGGGCGTGGCAAGTAAGAGGGAATCAAAGCGGTCTAAAAAGCCGCCGTGGCCGGGCAATATGTTGCCGCTGTCTTTTACATTGGCCATGCGTTTAAGCTTGCTTTTCAGCAGGTCGCCAAAAGTGCCCGTTACAACAGCTATAAGAGAAAAGAAAAAAGCCATCGAGTAGTCTGTTGTAAACTCAAAATGGCTAACCAGCGTAACAGTTAATACCGCCAGTACAATACCACCTATGGTGCCTTCCCATGTTTTTTTTGGTGAAATAGGTGTAAGGGGTGTTTTGCCAATTAAGGAGCCTGCTATATAAGCCATGGTATCATTTATCCAGATGGTTGCTACAAGCATTAAAACAATTATCCGGCCGGAATCGGCTTCTAAAATATGGTAGCAGCGGATGTTTATCAATAAGCCCCAGCTAAGTGAAATATACAGCAACCCGCAAAATGAATAAGCAAAAAGCTTTAAATTAAACTGTCCGTACAACAGGTCTGATACAGGTACTGCAATAAGCATCACAATAAATATCCAAAAACCGGTTTGGTGCAGGCTATAATTACCTATATGATATAAAAAATGGGTGGTCATCCACAACATAAAACCCCAGCCGGCTAACATTACAGCATATTTATGTACAGGGTTTATTTTGGCATACTCCGGGTCAATCAAACCGATCAGTCTCTGGTATTCTACCCAGCAGCCAAAATGAATTATGGAGAATAACAATAAAAACGTCCATTGGTTAATCAATATACCCGCCAGCATTACCACAACAAAAACAGCAGATGTTAGTGCCCTTGTTTTAAATATTTGCATGTTAATTGCCATGGTATCTGGAATTGATAATGCACAAAGTAAGATAATCTACGAATACGAATGAATACGAATTTACGAATCAAGGCTATATCTGGCTATTGCGATGCTGCATCCTAAAAAGGAAGTATTTAATTCATCAATGTTCTATTCACCAGGTTGTAAGCAATATGTATATAATGCCCGGGTACGTATAATTCAATATCGCCGAAGCTAAGGTAGTTGCTGTCAAGCTTGTTCATCACAATCACCTTTATGTGGTTCTCTTCCAGCATGCCGGCAATAATACTGGCTTCAGTATAGTTTTGTGTTGTATATAGTTTACTCCATCCTTTCATTACAGCAGGTTATTTGGGTCATTATCATCTCTCATACGCTCAAGTGTTTTCATTGAAATTACCAGCTCGCTTTCCTTTTTAAACAGCCCGAATAAAAAGTATAATGCCACTGTGCCCATAGCTACGAAAAGCAATATGTTTAACACCGGTATTTTTTCATTGGACAAAGCATCCTGCGCTGACTGGCCGTTGCGGGCAAGCGAATAAATGGCTGTTACCTGGAAAGCATTGTTTAAAAAGTGCATGGTAATATTAAGCCATATATTTTTGCTGTAATAATAAATATATCCCAGCACAATACCCAAAAATAAACGTGGCAGGAAACCATAATACGAAGCATGAAATGCGCTAAAGAGTATGCTTGCTATTAATATGCCGATAAAGGCGTTGCGTGTCCAGCTTATCATTATTTTTTGCAGGCATCCCCTAAAAAGCATTTCTTCAAACAGGGCAGGCAACAGCGCGATAACTATGAGTGAAATGATGTAATCGGATGCGCTTTTCATAGTTAGAATTGCCACAGCTTCGTCGTCATATGTCTTTTCTAATTTTTTAAAATATGTTTCTGAGTTTTTTGGAAGCGGTATCCATTCATTAAAGATGCCTAAACCATCGCTTACCCATATTGCTGCCACGCCTATTAATACAATAAAAAGCATTTGTTTGCCGCTTAAAGCATTGGTAAAACCCATTTCGGGAATCGCCCGTTTTCTTTCAACTATGAAAGCAAAAACAATGGCGGGTACTGCAATCATAAAAAAAGACCCCACTGCCTGCAAAATTCTTGAAAGTCCAACATTACTCTCAATCAGTTTTACATTGCCCGCTAATGTAAAAATTGATACATGCAGGTACGATGCAGCAATAAATATGGTTATGATCCCTCCAATAAAAATACCTGCCCCAACCAGCCCTAATAATATCGCGAATTGTGCTGCCGGCGAAATTCTTTCCCTTTCAAACATAGCTTTAATAAATAAGGTCGTAAATTTGCAATTCTTTTTTTGCCGGGCAATCATTTTTGTACCGGCGGATTGATATGGTGAAGATAGGAAACATAACACTACCGCAGTTCCCCTTATTGCTGGCGCCCATGGAAGATGTGAGCGACCCGCCTTTTCGTGCAGTGTGTAAAACCCTTGGCGCGGATATGATGTACACGGAGTTCATCAGCAGCGAGGGGTTGATAAGGGATGCCATAAAAAGCAGGAAGAAACTTGACATATTTGACTATGAACGCCCGGTAGGCATACAAATATTCGGTGGCGATGAGGATGCTATGGGCATGAGCGCCAGGATAGTTGAAGCCGTTGACCCCGACCTGGTGGATATAAATTTTGGCTGCCCTGTTAAAAAAGTGGTTTGCAAGGGGGCAGGCGCGGGCGTACTAAAAGATATTGACCTGATGATACGCTTAACCAAAGCCGTGGTTAACGGAACAACTAAGCCTGTTACCGTAAAAACCAGGCTGGGATGGGACCATTCATCCATAAATATTGAAGAAGTGGCTGAGCGGTTACAGGATGCAGGCATTAAAGCACTCGCAATTCACGGCCGTACACGCGCACAATTGTACAAAGGAGAAGCGGACTGGAGCTGGATAGCAAAAGTTAAAAATAACCCTCGTATCCACATACCCATATTTGGCAATGGCGATATTGACAGCCCCGAAAAGGCGCTGGAATTTAAAGACCGTTATGGCGTGGATGGAATTATGGTTGGCCGCGGCGCTATCGGTTACCCCTGGATATTTAATGAAATAAAATATTTTCTTAAAACGGGCAGGCATTTACCACCACCAACCATTCAGCAAAGGGTTGAGGTTATAAGAAGGCACTTGCTAAGGTCTATTGAATGGAAGGGGCCGGTATTGGGTATATTGGAAATGCGCAGCCATTATGCTAATTATTTAAAAGGTTTCCCCAATATAAAAGAATTCAGGAGCAGGATAGTGACCTTAAACTCTTTTGAAGAAATTGATGAGGTTTTGAACGAGGTTTCCCGTTGTTATGATGGCCATATTGTAGTAAAACAGCCATTCGCTTTTAATAAAGCGCAGAAGGAAGAGGTGTGCGAGTATTGAGGAGAAGTACGATTTACGAAATTAGAAGTACGAAATATTTGGATGCCAAGCCACAAAGGAAAATACCTGAATGTAATCCTTGTTCTAGCTAATAAAAAAACTTTTCGGTTTAGTGTGAAAGTATTCTATTTAATAGAATATTAGTTTATTTTCACGAATAATATTCTATTTTTGTAAAACAAAGAAGAATGGTTATAATATCAAAAGCGATACTACGAGGATTTTCACAAAAACACCCTGATGCTGAAACCGCTTTACTAAAATGGTACGAAGATGCAAAGGCAGCTAATTGGAGGGATTTTACAGAAGTAAAAAAAACCTTCAACACAGTTGATGCAGCAGGGAATGACAGGTATGTTTTTGATATTAAGGGAAACCATTACCGGCTGATAGCTTTAATTGTTTTTAAGGTAAGAACGGTTTTTATATTATTTGTGGGCACCCATAAAGAATATGACAAAGTGAATGCTGATAAAGTCACATTTAAAAAGTAAGGTATTATGAAACACAAAATAAGTTCCAAAAAAGAATATCACGAAACAATGGTGGCCGTTTACAACCTCATGAATAAAGGCGAGGCCAACTTAACCCACATAGAACTTAAAAATCTTGCAGCTATGGCAGAAGCTGCAGAAAAATTTGAAGATGAGGTATTAGGCTTTAAACCCGGCAAAGGGCCTCAAACTATTGCGGAACTTGTGGAATTAAAAATGTTTGAAAACAAAATGACCCAGGCGAAACTTGCTGAAGAATTAGGCTTAGGCAAATCAAAAGTATCTGAAATACTCACTGGTAAGCGAAAACCCGACGTGCCTTTTTTAAAAGGAGTGCATAAAGTATTAAAAATAGATGCTGATTTTTTACTGGAGCACGCATAAAATGAAAAATAACTTCCGATGAATTAACCAAATATTTATAACCTGGTTAGCGGGGCAGAAGGAAGAGGTATGCGAGCATTGATGTTTGGGGAGAAAATTTTCACGCTAAGCCCAAAGGGGAAACGCATAAACACAATCTTCGTTAGGTGTATAATAAGACAGGATAACAAAGGCTGTCCGATCTAAATACTTTGCGCATTTGCTTCCGAAGTATCGGACTTTGCGTGAGATTTAAAACAATTCCCCTTCACTTTTAAGCATAATTCTTAGGTCTTCAAAAAAAATCCCTCATCTTGACAAATATTTAAAATCATATATATATTCTTAATTCGCAAATTGAGAATAATTTTATATATTTGTTATATGAGAAAGCATAATGGGATGCGTCCCCAGGATATTGCTATATTACTAAAAATCATTGCCATTGGCCGGCAATCATGGCAATTAAAGGATTTAGCGGCAACACTTTATATAAGTGCTTCGGAAGTATCAGAATCATTAAACCGGAGCTATTTGGCCGGCTTAGTTGATTATGACAAAAAGAAAGTGAATCGCCAAAGCCTGATGGAATTTTTACAACATGGCCTGCGTTATGTTTTCCCGCTGCAACCAGGCGGATTGGCTAACGGCATACCAACCGCTCATACGCATCCATATATGAAAGAATTCTTTAAAAGTGATTTAATATATGTTTGGCCTGACCTACATGGAAAATCACGGGGATTGGTCGTAGAGCCATTATATGCCAAACAAGTTGAAGCGGTAAAACAAGATGAGAAGTTATATAAATTATTAGCACTGATAGATGTGATCCGGGTGGGACGAAGAAGGGAAATTAATATTGCAGTAAGTGAACTTTCAAAAATAATTTTACATGAGCCATCGAAACAACCTGCTTCGCATTAAGGCGGTCCACAATGCTCTTGGGCCGTTACGTACTGAAGTTGTATTTGTAGGAGGCGCCACTGTTTCATTGTATGCAGACCGCATGGCTGAGGAGGTGAGGCCGACAGATGATGTTGATATATTAATAGAATTATGGACATATAAGGATTATGCTGTAATTGAGGAGCAATTACATAAAATGGGATTTATAAATGACGAGGATTCCGGAGTCATTTGCAGATATACTGTTCAGGGTATTACAGTTGATGTAATGGCTACCGGTAAAAATGTATTGGGGTTTACCAACAAATGGTATCCTGGTGGTTATAAAAATGCAACAAGCTATACAATAGATGACGAACATTCAGTGAGGATTTTTACTGCCCCTTATTTAATTGCATCAAAACTGGAAGCTTTTAAAAGCCCTTCAAGAAAAGATAATAATAATGGGATATACAGCAGCGATTTTGAGGATATTGTTTTTGTTTTAGAAAACAGATTTGCTGTTTGGAATGAATTGCAAAGCGCTCCCGTTGAAGTAAAAGCTTATCTCAGAAATGAATTCAAACAATTTTTGCAGAATCCTCTTTTCGAAGAATGGATAGATGCTCACGCAGGTTTTGGATCACCTCCGGCTACATATTACATAATAAACAGGTTAGAAGAATTTACAGCTTAAATGCGTTATTCTGCTTAGCAACGATAAATCATTACAGGCTTGTACAAAATTCCCGGTTATTAATCCTAATAATAAAAAAGGGTTTATTGCTAAACTCTTTTTTCTGTGAACCCGCAGGGAGTCGAACCCTTGATCCGAAGAGTTCCGCAGGGCTCTTTGGATTTATAATAAAACCCAACTTTCTACTGGAATTTACGAAGCAGAAGATGATGCTCATCCCTTCCCCAGCACCTTCTTCCCCAACCATTTCCGCACGGGCTCGTCGTACAACTTTAGGCAGGCATACGCAATAACCACGGACGATACAAAAACCAGCAGGGCTACAGGGAATGCACGGCTAAAGGTGGACACTTTATTGTCGGCCACCCAGGCGGTGTACAGGTAGATGAGCGGGTAATGCGTGATGTAAATGGGGTAGGAGATGTCGCCCAAAAACTTGCAGATACCCGTAGCACGTTTACCTTTTAACTGCCCGCTTGCGCCTAAAAACACGATGAGCGGAAAGATGAGAATAATGGTGAGGGAGTCGTACAGGCCATTCATCCATAAATGGTTTGCGCCGCCCACGCGGGGTATGGAAAGGAATATTATTACGAGCAGGCTGCACCAGAAAAATGCGTTTGTAACACGTGTTATTTTTACAGCACGGAACAACAGCAACCCGGCAAAGAAGGGGTACATTAACCGTGTAAAGCCTATCTGGAGTTGCTCCGCATTAAGCGACCAGCCGCCAATTACGTCGCCCGCGGGGCTTGTTACCGCCAGGTAAACCAGCGCGAAGGCGGCGAGGAACACGAGTATGCCCAGCGCCAGCTTTGAAAACCTTTTTACCACAAGGCCGTATAAAATATTGGCGATGTACTCAAAAAACAGGCTCCAGCCCGGGCCATTAAGCGGGTGCATTTCCTGCCAGCCCCTTATGTCCATTGATATGGGTACCGGTATAAGCGTAAAACCAATAAGCATAATGCCCAGCATTTGCCATACTGGGACGGCATGTATGCCCGGCCACAACACAGAATCCTGGAAGTAAAAGAATACGGCGCCAACCACCGTGCCCATAACCACCATGGGCTGCAGCCGCACCAGCCTGCGTTTAAAGAAACCGCCAACGGTCATTTTGCCCCAGCGGTCGTCATAGGCATACCCTACCACAAAACCGGAAAGCACAAAGAAAAAGTCCACAGCCAGGTAGCCGTGGTTAATGATTTGGTCAAGATGGCTGGTGGAATGCGCTTCGAAAAGGTGAAAGGCTACCACTACAACCGAGGCTACGCCCCGCAAGCCGTCTAATATAGGGTAATGGGGTTTGGTAGTTAGTTGGTTTGTTTGCATGTGTACAGTGCTACGTTGTTTTGTTAAAGGTGTGTTTGGCTTGTGACGGTTGCTAACCGGAATTGAAGATAATAAAAGATTTGGGAGAGGGATAAAAGATTGAATGGCGTCGAGATATCTGTCTTTGTGAATAGCCTGTCGTGAGGACATTAATAAACCCCGGTTGAACTACAGACATAAATAAAAAAGAGCTTATTGCTAAACTCTTTTTTTCTGTGACCCCCCTGGGGCTCGAACCCAGGACCTACTGATTAAGAGTCAGTAGCTCTAACCAACTGAGCTAGGGAGTCGTCAATTTAATTTGGGGTGCAAAAATAAGGATTCACAGGTTTGCATCCAAGTAAACATAAAACAGGTAAGTTTCGCTATATTGGCCGCCCTTTACACTGCCGGTATGAAAAAACTTATTGCCTGTTTTTTGTTTGTAATTATAATAATTGCTGTAAACAATTGTTCGGTCGCACAAAGTTCAATCAGCCAATTGCCGGCCTGGCAAGCTGTAATGGATAAACTGTATCAACCTGATTGGCTGATAAAACCTGTTGCAGAAAAAGCCGGCGTATTTACAGAATCCGGTGGAAAGGATATTATTCTATACAATGGTTTGGTAAAACGTGTTTTTCGCCTGCAGCCAAATGTTGCCTGTATTGATTATAAGAACATGGCCAACGGCCAGCAACTGTTGCGCTCCGTAAAACCCGAGGGCCGTGTAACCATTAATGGCGTTGCGTATGATATAGGTGGCTTGCATGGCCAAAAAGAAAATGCTTACCTGCTGCCCGCATGGATAGACAGCTTAACCGCAGGAGATAAGGATTTTATATTTCAGTCTTTTACTGTTTCAGCCCTGCAGCCATATATTAACTGGAAACCAACTGTATGGGCATCTAACACAAATCAGCCTTCGGGTAAAATGCTTTCATTCATTTTCAAATCAAATGATCCTGCGCTAAAAGGTTTGGATATTGCTGTACACTACGAATTGTATGATGGTTTGCCTCTTATCATCAAATGGCTTTCTATAAAAAATAACAGTAGCCGCAGTTTCACCATAAACCGCGTGGAAAATGAAATATTGGGATTGGTGGAAGAAGAAAGCGCAGTAGTAGGCTCACCGGAACAGATGAAGAAACAGCATGGTATGTATGTTGAAACCAATTATGCTTTCAACAATGCCATGCGTTATGATATAAGCGATCAAACCACCCACTGGAACACTGATAGTAGCTACACTTCGCAGGTGAACTATAATTACCAAACGCCCTGCCTGCTGGAGATATATCCTGAGAAAGTAACGGGTGTTGAACTTGCACCTGGTGAAACCTATAATTCCGTACGCACCTGCGAATTATTGATGGATAGCTACGACCGGGAAAGGCGCGGGCTTGCAATACGCAAAATGTACCGCACCATCGCCCCATGGACAACAGCTAACCCCATTTTTATGCACCTGGTAAGCAGGGATGACCAGCAGGTGAAAGACGCGGTTAACCAATGCGCTGCAACCGGCTACGAGGCCCTTATATTAAGCTTTGGCAGCCATTGCAATATGGAAGATACTTCTGCAGAAAACATTACACGATGGAAAACATTATCTGCATACGCTCACAACAAAGGGATAAAAATTGGCGGTTACTCATTGTTCAGTTCAAGAAGGATAAGTGATGAAGATGATGTGATTGATCCTGTTACAGGCAAACCGGATACAGGCGCTTTTTTTGGTGCTGCCCCATGCCTCGGCAGTAAATGGGGTTTGGCTTATCTAGATAAGCTTAAATACTTTATGAGCAACACAGGCTTTGACCTTTTTGAGAACGACGGGCCTTACCCCGGCGATGTCTGCGCCTCAACAACCCACCCCGGCCATAAAGGGCTTGATGACAGCCAATGGAAGCAAATGGAATTACAAAAAGGCTTGTACCGCTGGTGTAACGAACATGGCATATATGTAAACGCGCCGGACTGGTATTTTTTAGATGGCACCAACAAGATAGCGCTTGGGTACAGGGAAGTAAATTTTTCCCTTCCGCGGGAACAGCAAATGATACTGAACAGGCAAAATATTTATGACGGGCTTTGGGAAAAAACACCTTCGATGAGCTGGGGTTTTGTGCCGCTTACAAAGTACCAGGGTGGTGGGCCCGAAGCAATACTGGAACCACTTTCAGAGCATTTAAAAGATTATGAGCAACTGATGGTGCAGTATTACGGTTCAGGCGTGCAGGCATGCTACCGCGGCCCAAGATTGTATGATGCTGATATTACAAAACGAAAAGTGACTGAGGTTGTAGGATGGTATAAAAAATACCGTGATATTCTTAATGCAGATATCATTCATTTACGCAGGGCTGATGGCCGGGATTGGGATGGCATTATGCATGTTGATCCTTCTTTAAGAATTAAAGGATTGGTATTGCTGTTTAACCCGTTAAAAGAAAAAATTACCCGCACTATTCAACTGCCATTGTATTATACGGGATTAACGGATGTTGCAACCGTTAGAGAAAAAGAGGGCGCGGCTAAAACATATTCGATTGACCGTAAAAACAATATCACCCTTACATTTAGCATTGCACCAGAAAGCTATACATGGTTTACGATTGAGTAAGGAGTTCACGCAAAGGCGCAAAGTGTGACGCTTCGGACGCAAAGAGATAAAAGGGTTGAGCGACAGCTTTCTCCTGAATTTTATTCCAGCTAACCATTCACATATATTTGCAGCTTATGAATCAGAAGCCTGTTCTGCATACGGTACTATCGCCTAAGCTATTAGAGCTGCATGATGTTTCAAATAGCGTTGTGGTGATCATTGATGTATTTCGCGCTACCTCAACTATAGCAACAGCCTTGTTCAATGGCGCTGAAAAAGTGATACCTGTAGCAAGCGTTGAAGATTGTATTGCGCTTGGTAAAAAACTGCAAGCTGTTACTGCGGGTGAAAGGGATGGCAAAGTAATACCCGGCCTGCAATATGGAAATTCGCCTGCTGAATACCCGCGTTCCTTTATTGAGGGCAAAACACTGGTGTTAACTACAACGAACGGAACAAAGCTGTTGCACATGGCCCTGGATATGGGCGCCGATGAAGTAATTACAGGCACATTCCCCAATCTTTCGGCGGTTTGTGGCCACCTTATTAAAAAAGGAAAAAATGTAATATTGGGTTGCTCTGCCTGGAAAGACCGTTTTAACCTGGAGGATACCTTATTCGCCGGCGCGGTTATCAGCAATATAAAAGAGCACTTTACCATTCATTGCGACAGCAGCCTGATGGCGGAAGATATGTACAGGCTGCACAAGGATGATATATATGAGTTTATTCAAAAAACAACACACTGGCACAGGCTGTCTTCTTACGGGCTGGAGAAAGACCTTAAATATTGCGTTACTGAGAATATAGCAAATGTGCTGCCCTCGTATAAAGACGGCGCATTAATAGCAGGTTGACCCGCATAAACAAATTACTTTTATAACTGTTATAAACACTAAAGCACCTTATATGGCCACTGCACAAAGCTGGGTTACAAAAGATAATACCCTTTACAATAAGTTTGAATTTAAAAATTTTTCAGAGGCGTTTGCCTTTATGACAAGAGTAGCGCTGGAAGCCGAAAAAATGGATCACCACCCTTTATGGACCAATGTTTACAACCGTGTTGAAATATGGCTAAATACGCATTCCGAAGGCGATATTGTTACCGATAAAGACCGCGCCCTTGCAAAAAAAATTGATGCATTGTTATGATGATGGGAGAGGATGGGTGACAGGAAGAAAAGGGATCGTCATTGCGAAAAAATCAGCGTGGGTTTGTGGGCGGGGATTTTTGTGGCAATCTGCTGGGGTAATATGTTGACAGATGACCGTTGACAGGAAGAACAGGCATCGTCATTGCGAAAAAATCAGCGTGGGTTTGTGGGCGGGATTTTTGTGGCAATCTCCTGAGGTAGGTTTTATTTGGCTTGTAGCTTTGGATATCTGCCAGAGGCAGGCTTTTTATATAAATCCGTAGGCAGAAATCGGATAGCGGCTACAGCTTTTGTTTTATTTGCACGCAGGGCTAGCTGGGCAAATTTTGAACACTGTACTGCCCCACCCCCAACTTCCCTGTTTTTGTCTTGATTTCCCTTAATTTATTCGATATCAACAATTATTTTTGTTCTCATGATCAAACTGCTTTTGACTTCTTCCGGTATTTCCAATAAAAGTATCCGGGATACGCTCGAACAGCTTCTGGCCAAGCCCATCAGTGAGTCGAATGCGCTGTTCGTTCCCACAGGCGTTTACCCATTCCTGGGCGGCCCGAATTATGCCTGGTGGCCGATTGCGGGAAAGATGAAAGGCGCCCTCGTTGACCTGGGCTGGAAAACAATGGGTCTCCTTGAGCTCACCGCACTTCCCAGTATTAAAAAAGATATCTGGGTATCTTCATTTGAGGACGCCGACGCGCTGTTGGTTTGGGGCGGCGATCCGCTGTACCTGGCATACTGGTTCGAACAATCAGGACTTACAGAGGTATTGACTTCTCTAAACAAAGACCTGGTATATGTTGGCGTGAGCGCGGGCAGTATGGCTGTAAACGCTATCTTCGGCGAGACCGAAAGTAACCCGAGGGCCGGCAGCGGGACGCCGCTGACTATGGAAAATGTGGTATTTAATACAGCAGAGAGCGAAATCAGCAGGACGTTCTTTACAGGTAAGGGTGCGGGGCTGACCGACTTCGCGGTCATTCCACACTTTAATAACCCTAATTTCCAGGAGGCTTGCGGGCTAAATGCGGAAAAATGGGCTGCAAAAATTCCAGCAGCCGTTTATGCCATTGATGAACAAACCGCGATCAAGGTTGTTGCCGGTCAGGTCGAAATCGTTTCGGAGGGACAGTGGAAGTTTTTCAGTAAGCCGGCTTGACATAGCCGGGTAATAGTTGACAGATGACCGTTGATAGCTGACAGGAAGAACAGGCATCGTTATTGCGAAAAAATCTGCGCGGGTTTGTGGGCGGGGATTTTTGTGGCAATCTGCTGCTGGGGTAGGTTTGGCTTTGGAACTTTGAACGCCCGCCAGAGGCAGGCTTTTTATATAAATCCGTAGGCGGAGCCATACGGATAGCGGCCACAGCTTTTGTTTTATTTGCATGCTAAGGCGAGCAGGGGGAGCTGGGCTAAGGTTTAATTATTCCTTTATTTTTAACGACTCCACCCACTTGTTGGGCCTTCCTTCAAAATAATCTATAATCCTGCTTTCAACATGCTCTGGTTCCCAAACAGCAGCCCTTTCCAAACCAATGCACTCTGCCTTTACAGCGAGCCTCATAATACCTGTATTGGGGTTATATATCTCGAAATGATTACTATCAAAATGATCTTGAATAAATTCCATTGGCAATATTTTCAGTTTTGGCTCAATATCTAAAACACCAATAATTTTCCATCTATTTTTGCTTATCGCATATTTATAGACAGAAATAATAAATAGAACTTGATTTTTCTGTATAATATTAATATCTGAGACCTTATTATCAGCATAGAGATTGTAAAATGCAAAACTCGCTTTTTCCAAAATTATGCCATATGAATATTTTCCATTTGGCAGTGGTATTTCAATAAATGCACCCTCTTTTCTTCTTGCCATAATATTTATAAGTGATATTTTCTAATGCCCGTGCTCGCCGTAGCAAGCTAATAAGGTTAAGACCGCTATCACGGGGTTTCTTCTCCCTCCTCCTCATCCCCAATTGGCGAACCGGGCGGCTGTGCTAAATGTAATGTTGGTTTTGCTTTATCGGGCGATTTTATTCTTTCCAGCGTTAACAATAAATACCCTTTATACGTTTCATCTTTAATTATTTTAAGCTGCGCTTCTGTGTAAGTTTTAATGTCGTTTACAGCATTCAAGATCGCCGCCTTTGTTGCAAACGATGCATCGTTGTTAACTGAAACTGCCAGGAGATAAGTAAGTAATAATTGCTCATTTTGTTGTTGTATCAAACCTTCCATGCCCGTTAGCCGCGGCGCTTTCCATGTTTTGTTCATTAATACGGCTATCATTTCATCAACACCCAAGCCGTTATTCTCTGTTTTGTATTCTATCATCCTGTTCAAACGGGAAGTGTTGAATAAAAATGACAATGGAAGATCTGCAGCGGTTTCTGCGGCAGCCAGCGGGTCAAAAGCAAGCCCTGTTCTGCGGTTAAAAAGTTCGCGGTTGTAATCATATCCTTCGGGCCTTGGCGGAATTAATTTGATGATGCTCTCCGGCAGCAATAATACTTTTGGGTCCATGCAATCCACAACGGCATTAAGTGCTTTTAACTGATCTTCTTTACTGAGTGTTCGTGTAACCACTTGCCCGTCGCCACGTAGCGCATAGTTGTAATACATACCGCCAACTTCTTTGGTAACAGCTTCTAACTGGTAGCGGTGAAAAAGATATACCGGCACCAATACATCTTCCAGCATGGCCATGGGCGTGCCTGTGCGTATGTTATTCTCACCAAATTGCGACAGTGCTTTGGCACGTACCTTCATTACATTCTTTAACTCTGCTACGGGGTCTTTACCATTATCCCATAAATGCGCATTGGGGTGCAGCCCACCGGGGTCGCGGGCATCCCTGTCAGAAATAAGCGTTAAACCCTTTGCCGCGGCATCATTTATAATTTTATTAAGCGCTGCAGCTTCATCCGTTCCTGCCGGAAAATCTTCATAGCCATAGGCAATAGTAACTTTATCCCAGTCACCAATTTCATTTGTATAAGCATCTGAAAGATTAATTTCTCCATTGCCAGTAAGTTTTACCAGCGGAGGCGGATAATCCATCACACTTGCCCTGTTTTGTGCGCTGGAAATATAGTTGTGTATTAAGCCAAGCGTATGCCCAACTTCGTGGGCAGCTAATTGCCGTAAACGCTGCAATGCCATTTTAAGCATTTTGTTATCAACTGGCAATCCATTTTCAAATGGAGCAAGCAGGCCCTGTGCAATTAAATAATCCTGCCTCACGCGTAGCGAGCCAAGCGTTACATTGCCTTTAATGATCTCTCCCGTACGCGGGTCTGTTACAGCGCTGCCAAAAGACCATCCCCTTGTTGAACGGTGTACCCAGTTGATCATATTATACCGTATATCCATGGGGTCGGCGGTATCGGGCAATACTTTTACCTGGAATGCATTTTTATACCCGGCCGCTTCAAATGCCTGGTTCCACCAGCGGGCTCCATCAAGCAATGCGCTGCGTATGGGTTCAGGTGTGCCATTGTCGAGATAATACACGATTGGGGTTACCGGTTCGCTTATCGCAGCAGTGGGGTCTTTCTTTTCAAGCCGGTGGCGGCAAATAAAATATTTTTGAATAGGTTCAGTAACGGGTGTTGCAAAATCGTAATAGGTATTGGCAAAAAATCCGGAGCGGGGATCGAATACACGCGGCTTGTAATTGTTATCGGGTAGCTGAGCGAATGAATGATGCATGCGCAGCGTAACCGCATCAGGCGACGGCGTTACAGAAGACACATAATTACCCGCCTGGCCATTGTTTACAAATGTTATAGTGGCCTCAAGTTCCGTGTTTAACGGAAAGTCTTTTGTGCGTGGCAGGTACATGGCGCAGCGCGATGCATCTATACTGTAATTACCCTGGCCGCTGCCGCTTAAACGGTTTGAAACACCTATTGCATCCCTTAATAAAAAATTACTAGCATCAACTAAAACCACACCATTTGTTTCTGCCTCAACAGTAAAGCCCCACAGTACCGATTGCGCGAATGACTGCTCAACGTCCCTTTTTTCAGCCATATCATTTGTTACTGCGCGGTAAGCGTAATTGGGCTGTATCATCAATACTTTATTGCCGGTGCGCGCAAATTTAACAATGGTTGTGGCGCCCAGTGTTCCTTTGTCAAGCCCTATGTCGTTTGAGCCCAGGCCTGCCGGCAATGATGTTTGGTATAATATTTCTGAATCAAGCCTGTTTATCTCAAGAAACACTTTGCCATCTGCTTCATCCCAATAAAAATTAAAAAAGCCATGAAATGCTTTCATGCCTTTTGTTTTTTCTTCAATGGATCTTATTTGCGCGTTTGCAAAAATTGGTATGAGAAGGAAAATGATGAGCCAGCGTTGCATACAATTAGTTTTGATTACTGAGGATGAGTGAGTAAATATACGAAGCGTTGTGGGATTGAGCGATCATAAGCATCGCGAATGCCGGTGTTTTCACCTTAAGTGTTAGGGAGGCAGAAGCAAAAGGGTTCTTCGCGTTGCTAAAATTATTTAAAAATTAAGCGCCGGATCGTCATGCCTTCGCGGGACGGCATCGCAACAAATAGGACGGTTTGTTGGAACGAGATCATTTATCACTCTTTTATACACGATTACAAATATGCCTGTTTAAACTTATGAGATGCCTTCCTGCGAAGGCATGACGGCACCTGACAGTTTTGGCAGAACTTAGACACATGATCTTCCGAACAAGTGTCTTTAACTTCACAAATCATAATTCCTTATTCATTATTAAATCCGTACACTTTTACACCAATGACATCGTTTATGTACGGTCTGCCTTGCGGGCAGGTTTTATATAAGGCCGTTGATGGCGTCTGTAAAATATTTATCTTCTGCCTTCTCTCTTTCAGAATCATATTCCGGCCGGGGCTTAGGCTTATCGGCATTGGTGTTGGTACCATACCTCGCAGGCATTCTTGCTTTAAGCAGCGTAATAAGCAGCTTATCTGAAAAATGCCTTATTTCGCCCAGAGGCCTGCCTTTATATATGATCGGTTTAATGATGCCTTCAAAGGCACGGCGAAGGGCTATTTCTTCCAGCCTGTAAGCGGCAATATCCATCGTTTCGTCATATTTTTCCCTAAATTCCTCATCTTTCAGCCAGTCATACACTGTTTGCCGGACAATGCCGGTGGCTTTAGCTGCCCCGGTAATAGATACCAAGTCGGCAAAGCATTTAAGAAATTCTTCCTGTTTTTCTGCTTTTGTCCGGCTGCCAGGCTTTGGCGGTGTATTGTCTGTGCTCATACTTGTTTGTTTTATTAAATAATTTATAAGATAAAAGGGGTATAGGCTATACGCTGCAAGCTATACGCGGAAGCATGCAGCTTTCGCTCATATATCCTTCTCTATTCTTACAGGTTTACGCCAATGGCGATGTTTTTGTAAGATTTGTTTTTGTTCATGTATTCTTTTCCATTCTTACAGGTTTACGCCAATGGCGATGTTTTTGTAAGATTTGTTTTCGCCAATGCCGGTGGTTTACCCAATATTGAATTTGCTTTAGGTATAAAATGCCGCGGGCTAAGGCCGTTGCATTAAGGGGCGCCAGTTGTATAAGCTGTTTAAGAAATTCGTCCTGTTTTTCCGTTTCGGTGCGGTTGTCAACCTTTGGCTGCGTATTGTCTGTGCTCATTTTTTTTTGTTTTATTAAATAATTTATAAGATCAAAGGGCTATAAGCTATACGCTTCAAGCTACACGCGGAAAAGCGTGTGGCCGGAAGCATAAAGCATGCAGCTTTCGCTCATGTATCATCATCCTCATCTCCATACTCCGCAAGAATCTCCCTGTTCATTTGCCTTATTTCTTCAGGAGTCATTTCGAATATACTCTCTTCCGGTGGCTCGTATTTTATCGCATTGGTATGCAGCCCGTACCTTGCGGGCAGCCTTGCTTTAAGCACCGTAACAAGCAACTTATCCGAAACCTGTTTTAGCTCGCCTACCTGCTCGCCGCGGTATATTATTGGTTTAATAACGCCATCAAGCGCCCGGCGAAGCGCTTCTTCTTCCAGTTTGTAGGCAGCAACCTCCATGGTTTTATCATATATGTTCCTAAAATCACCGTCTTTCAGCCATTTATACACCGTTTGCCGGCTAATGCCTGCGGCGCTTGCCGCTTCGGTAATAGAAACCAGTTCGCCAAGCCTGTTAAAAAAATCTTGCTGCTTTTCTTTCTTGGTGCGGGTATCGTTTTGCAGCAATAGGTTGCCCACGCTTATATCTTCCATCATGTTTGAATATTTATAAGTAATTTACTAAATATTTTAGTAATATCCAAATTTGTTTGTGAAGAAATATCTGAAAGGGGATTTTTCCCAATGGACTCCTATGGAGGAAAGATCAATTGGATTGGGAGGATTTGGGGTTGCTGGATTACCCTTAAAAACCATTGAAGCGCTCTGCCAACACCTTTGCGCACTGCCCTGCCCTCTTCATCAAATACCTTTACGACATATTACCTGTTGTTTACATACAAAATTCTGCTGTTCACTTACAAACGCACCGCAACTTTGTAACTATGGGTTAAATTACAGTGCACAAATAGTTAGTCCCGTTTAACTGGCTCACGACGGCAAGACATTAAATAATATTATATTAAATATTAATATTTTAGATTTATGTAGTCTTTTGCATTATCTCCCCTTTAAAAAATAAGGAAAATGACCAAAACTTTACGTAACCGCTTGCCATTTGTTTTTTATTTGTTCCCGGTGTTGCTGCTGCTGTGTATAGCAAACACAGCGTTTGCACAACCTGCCATCACCTCGGTTAGCCCTGCATACGGCCCTGCCGGAACCGTTGTTACCATTATGGGAAGGCAATTTAGCACAGCAGGTAAAAATGTGGTGCGTTTTGGCAATGCCGTAGCTGAAATAATTGACAGAAGCGATACCCGTATAACGGTTAAAGCGCCTGCTGCAGCTACATACGGGCCTGTATCAGTAACTGTAGTTGGGGGCTTGTCTGCTTTTTCTGCAAGCCCGTTTAACCTTACATTTAATAATGGCGGCAACAATGCATTTAACGCAAATTCATTTGGCCCCAAAGCCACGTTTGCAACGGGCGGGGGCACAAACCCAACGGATGTTTTTACTGCAGATATTGATGACGACGGAAAGCCGGATGTTGTGGTGGCCAATTTTTCGGCAGGCAGTATTTCCGTATTCAGGAATACCAGCGCAAATGGTGTTATAAGTTTTGGCCCTAAAACAACGATTGCCACCGGTGTAAACCCATGGTATATTACAGGCGCTGACCTTGACGGGGATGGTAAACTTGACATTGTAGTAACAAACAGCGGATCAAACACCATATCTGTTTTAAAAAATACCAGTACGCCGGGCAACATCAGTTTCCAGGGAAAAATAGACTATGCAACACCCAACGGCCCAAAGGATATAGTTGTAACCGATATTAACCTTGACGGACGGCCCGATATTGTAGTGGCTAATTATGGGGCAGCCTCCATTTCTGTTTTTAAAAATAAAGCTGTTGGCGTAATATCATTTGATAACGCGGTTACATTTGCTACAGGCGGCGGCCCATTTGGCATAGCGGCAGCAGATATGGATGGCGATGGCAAAACAGATATTGCCACGGCAAATACCATAGGCAATTCTGTATCCGTACTTAAAAATACCAGCGCAGGGGATAATATTTCTTTTGCCGGAAAAGCGGATTTTGGGGCCGGCAACTGGCCGCAGGGGATAACAATTGGCGATATAAATGAGGATGGTAAACCTGATATAGTAACCTCCAATGTATTTTCGGGTAATATTTCAGTATTAAAAAATAACAGTGCGGGAAGCATCTCTTTTGAACCAAAAGTTGATCTCAGCTTAGGCGGATTGCCCGGTAATGTATATATAGGCGATATTAACGGTGATAACAGGCCAGATCTATTTGTTGCAAGTGGTGGTGGTGGCAATATCGCTGTTTTTCGTAATACAACAGCTAACAGGTCTTTGTCTTTTGACGGTAAGGTTGATTATAATGGCGGTTCCTACGCAGGATCAGCAGCATTAACTGATATGGATGCAGATGGCAAGCCTGATTTGATTGTTTCCGATGAAAACGGCAATGCATTTTCAGTATTAAAAAATCAAATAAACAGCCCTTCCGTTACGTCGTTTACCCCAACTACCGGTAACCCTGTTACAAAAATTACCATTACGGGCGCAAATTTTACAGATGTTACTGCGGTAACTATTGGCGGGTCGCCGGTTAGCTGGTTTACGGTATCATCCCCCAATACAATAGTTGCCGTACCTGGCAATGTTGCATCAGGAAAAATAACTGTTACCACCGCTTCAGGAACCGGGTTTAAAGACGGTTTTACTTTTACGCCTTATTGCGCTGCGGGGGCCGATGCTGTTGCAAATAAAATAGGTTATTTAATATTAAACAGTCTTACGTATAAAAATACAGAAACTTCATCCGCGTATGCCAGCTATTTTAACCAACGCGTTACTGTAAAACCCGGTCTTAACAGGCTGTCTGTGTATTTTAAAGCGCCTTTAAACAGTGACCAGGTTGCTATTTTTATTGACCTTAATAAAAATGGCAGTTTTGATGACCCGGGTGAAAATGTTTATACTTCCCAGGGTTCTACAAATCAAAACTATTTAAATATAAATTTTGATCTTCCGGCAACTGCAGACAGCGGAATTAACCTAATGCGTGTAAGGTTAACCAACAGTTCAACAGGCAGTAATACAACAGCCTGTGGCAGCTCAGCTACCGGCCAGGTGCAGGATTTTGGCCTTTATATTGAAATACCTCCTCCCGTTGTTGAAAGCCTCGACTATACAAGCGGTGTTGTAGGGAGAACAATACAGGTTTTTGGCAAGAATCTTTTAGGTGCAACTTTTATAAGCTTTGGTGGCGTACCGGGCACAATTACATCTATAAACGGAGGCGGGGGGCACCTTTTTGCAAAAGTTGGCGCGGGGGCAACCGGGGATGTAGTGGTTAAAACCCCGGGGGGTACGGGCGTACTTAAAAACGGGTTTACGTATTTGGCGCCTGTTATAAGTTCTGTTTCCGCTTTAGAAGCAAAAGCCGGTACAAGATTAACAATAAATGGCTCAAACCTTCTCGGGGCTACCGCTGTGAGCTTTGGCGGGGTACCTGCAAGGTCTTTTGAAGTATTAACAAACAATCTCACAATTTATGCGGTAGTAGGGCCAGGGGCCTCGGGGGATATTTCGGTAACAACCCCTGGCGGAACTGCAAAATTTGCGGGATTTAAATATGCCGCCCCAATTATTACATCTTTTGATCCGCCCGTTGGTGCGGATGGGTCAACAATTATTATAAAAGGCAGGAATTTTATAGCGGGCGACGGAAGCTATGCTTCGGCAGTTAGTTTTGGCGGTATAGCAGCAAAGTCATTCAAAATGCGCACCGACACATTGATCGAAGCCATTGTTGACAAAGGCAGCACCGGCGAGATAGCTGTAACTACAGGAGGGGTAACGGGAAAACTTGGCGGGTTTACTTTTGTGCCAACGCCCGCTATCAAATCTTTCAGCCCAACTGTTGGTACTGCGGGCACAATGGTAACTATAAAGGGTATTAATTTCAGGCATATTACTGCCGTTAGCTTTGGCGGTGTGCCTGCACAATCATTCCAATTCGTTTCTGATAGTATTATTAATGCTGTGGTTGGCTACAAAGCAGGCACACAATCGGGCTATGGCTTTTCAGGCGATGTTGCTGTAACAAGCGCAGGGCTTACTGTATTTGCAAGCGGGTTTACATTTAATAATTATTGTTTTGCAGGTGGTGGCTCAAATACAAACACCGTAAAAATAAGCAATGTTACGATTGACGCCTTCAGCAATGCAAGCAGCGGCACGCAGGGTTATGAAAACTTTCTCAATCTGTCTGCGCAACTGCATGTTGGTGAAAATGCTATGAGTGTATCAACAGACAAAGCTGAAGATTCAGACCGCGTAGCTGTTTTTGTTGATTTTAATAAAGATGGAGATTTTGCTGATGCAGGGGAGGCCGCTTATATTTCGCCTAAAGGTAAAGGGCCTTTTAACTTTAATATTGCTGTACCCGCTACGGCGGTGGCCGGCAATACACGCCTGCGTGTTGAACTGTATGGCAATACCAACAATTACGGTGTGCGTGCCTGTGACCTTATACAAGACCAGGTGGAAGATTATACGGTTATCATACCTGTAATACCTCCGCCGGTTATCACATCCTTCAGCCCAACCAGCGCCACAGGGGATTCTACAGTAACTATACTGGGTACAGGTTTTACAGGCACAACCTCGGTAACCTTTGGCGGTGTGCCTGCAAAATCGTTCCGTGTTTATTCGGCAAGCGAAATTCGGGCGGTAGTAGGGCCGGGTGCAACGGGCGATGTAAGTGTAACAGCGGCGGCTACGGCTAAGTTGCTGGGCTTTACGTTTATAGCACTGCCTAAGCCGGTTATAAACTCTGCTTCACCTTTGAGGGCTGGTAAAGGAGCCCTGGTGCAAATAACCGGAAGCGGCCTTAACTGGGCAACTAATGTTAATTTTGGTGGTACCCCCGCTGCATCTTTTGCCATAAATTCTCCAACAAGTATAACCGCTATTGTTGGTGACGGCGCCAGCGGAGATATTTCTGTTATAAGCCATGGCGGCACTGCAACTATAAATGGCTTTACTTATCTTAATTACTGTGCTGCTTCGGGCACCAATAACCCGGACCCATATTACCAGAAAATAAAAAGCGTAAGCATCGGGGCCCTTACTAACAATACATCCGGTAATACTTATTATGGCATGGGCTATATAAATTTCAGTAACATGGCCGCATACCTGCATGTTGGCGACAATGCAGTTAATGTGCAAATAACAAGCGGCCAGAATAATACGCAGCTTTTTGTGTATGTTGACTTTAACCAGGACGGCAATTTTGATGGCGTTGGCGAAAAAGTATATGCATCACCAATTGCTGCCGATAGTTTTAACTTTAATATCCATGTGCCCGCTACCGTTATAAGCGGCGCTACAAGAATAAGGATAAAGCTTACACAACGCCTTCTTTCACAGCAAACCCCATGTGGTACTTCCAATATCGGCCAGGTGCAGGATTATACGGTTATCATGCCCGTGGTGCCACCGCCTGTTATTACTTCATTCAATCCATCCAGTTCATCCGGCGATTCTACGGTAACTATACTTGGTACCGGTTTTTTCGAAGCATCAAATGTTACTTTTGGCGGTGTACCTGCAAAATCATTTGTAGTGCATTCCCCAACTGAGATCACAGCGATTTTGGGGCCCGGCGCAACAGGAGATATAAGTGTTACAGCCGCAGGCACAGGAAGTATAGCAGGGTTTACCTATACACCGTTGCCCGAACCAACCATTATATCTGTGTCGCGCATGCGGGCCGCTAAAGGCGATACTGTTGTAATAACGGGTACCAACTTTAACTGGGCAACAAATGTTTATTTTGGCGGCACACCGGTAAGCTGGTTTACAATTAATTCCCGGCATACCATTACAGCAGTGGTTGGTGAAGGCTCTACAGGGAGTGTTTCTGTAGTAACCTTTGGCGGAACAGCCACAATGGCTGGCTTTACTTATCTTGATTACTGCGCTGCTTCGGGTACCAACAGCCCTTCTACGTACTATGAAAAGATACAGAATGTAGCAATAGGCTCTATAAATAACAATACCGCCACCGCTAATTATTATGGCATGGGCTATATTAACTTTAGTAATATTTCAACCCATCTTCAGGTAGGCGACAACGCGATGAATGTGCAGATAAGGGGCGGGCCAAATTATGCGCAGCTGGTTGTATATATTGATTTAAACCAGGATGGTGATTTTGATGATGCCGGCGAAAGAGTATATATATCGCCGCAATCTGTTGAAAATTTTAACTTCAGTATTAATATTCCTGTTACCATTTTAGGCGGCCCCACAAGAATGAGGGTGAGGCTTGCCAACGCCATGAGCGGCGTTAACACGCCATGCGGAACTTCGGCATTTGGCCAGGTGCAGGATTATACGGTTATTATGCCGTATGTGCCATCCCCTGTTATTACTTCGTTTAGCCCAACCCATGCCACAGGCGATTCTACAGTGATCATACATGGCACAGGCTTTTTTGGCGTAACACAAGTGAGCTTTGGAGGTGTGCCGGCAAAATCATTTAAGGTTCATTCAACAACTGAAATTGAAGCCGTAGTTGGTATAGGCGCTACAGGTGATGTAAGTGTTACAGCATCAGCAACTGCTACGCTTGCCGGCTTTACGTTTATTCCTTTGCCGCAACCTGTTATAACTTCGTTTTTACCGGCCAGGGCTGGTAGCGGGGCGGTTGTGCAAATAACCGGCACAGGCTTTAACTGGGCAACCGGCGTTAGCTTTGGCGGTATGCCTGCCGCATCTTTTACCATTAATTCGCCTACCCATATAACCGCTGTTGTGGGTGAGGGCACTTCCGGGGATGTTACGGTAATAACATATAGCAATTCAGCAACGGCAAATGGTTTTACCTATCTTAGTTATTGCGCAGCTGAAGGCACACATTATTACTCCCCTTACTATGAAAAAATATCAAGGGTCACTATTGGAACAATTAATAATAATACTGAAAGTTATTACGGGGACAGTTATGTAAATTTCAGCAATATTGCCACACACCTGCATACAGGGGCTAATGCTGTGGATATACCTATAACCAATGGACCTAATTATGCGCAACTTGCAGTATATATTGATTATAACCAGGATGGTAATTTTGATGGTGATGGCGAAACAGTTTATATTTCTCCAAACCCTGTAAGCCATTTTATTTTCGATATCCAGGTCCCGGTTACTGCTGCGGGCGGTGCCACAAGGATGAGGATAAGGCTCACCAGCCAGCGTTACGACATCACCTCCCCATGCGGTACCACTGATTATGGCCAAACGCAGGATTATACAGTTATTCTGCCTGAACATCCTGTACCGGCAATAACATCCTTTAGCCCCGCAATCGCTGCGGCGGGCGAAACAGTTACCATAACCGGCAGCAATTTTACTGGTGCAACGGCAGTTAGCTTTGGCGGTGTACCGGCATCATCGTTCCATGTACTGTTGAATACGGAAATTACTGCTGTAGTTGGCACAGGGGCAAGCGGAAGTATAAGTGTTACAACACCGGAAGGCACAGCACAATTAGATGGCTTTGAGTTTACGCCTGGTTTTGCATTTAATGCGAAACAGGAGTTGCAGCAGGCAGCAGCAGGTTTATTGACGGTAAAAGTGTTGCCCAACCCAACTAAAACAAACTTTACTTTAATAGTGAACGGGAATGAAAATGAGGGTGTTGAAATAAGGGTGATGGATATGTATGGCAGGGTTGTACATCATGCAAAAGGCGCCGCAAACCAGCAATATACTTTTGGCGAAAACTTTGCACAAGGCATGTATATAGCCGAAGTGATGCAGGGTAAAAACATTAAAACGATAAAGATGATAAAAGAAAAATAAGAGAAGTTTTTTGGATTGATGTAAATATAAAAGAGGTGTACATGTTTTACGATGTACACCTCTTTTGCTTTTAAGAACCGTTGGGTTGTTTAACAGTCATGTATGAATCAACCCAGCGAGTAACTCATATTACCCTCTTTGTCATCTTTTATCTGTATGCCAATGCCTGCAAGTTCGTTGCGTATTTTATCACTTGTTACATAATCCCTTTTGGCGCGGGCATCTTTGCGGATATTGATGAGCAACTGCAGCACGCCATCCAGTTTACTGTCGTTCAATTGCTGCTCATCCTTTAAACCAAAAATATCTTCCAGGTATATTTTTAATTTGGTTTGTAGTAATTCAAATGTCGCGCTGCTTAAAGCCCCGGCTGCAATATGCTTATCTTTTATGCCATTAATTACAGGCACAAGCTCAAACATATTTGCGAGAACTTTTGCAGTATTAAAATCGTCGTTCATAAAATCATCAAACTCCGCAAGCAGGGTGTTAACTTTTGCATTTAATTCTATATCATCCCCCTCTTCGTACTTCGTACCCCGTACCTCTAACTTTTTTAAACTCTCATAGCTTTCCCACAAACGTTTTAACCCGCGTTCTGATGCCTGTAATGCCTCGTTGCTAAAATCGAGCGTTGAACGGTAATGTGTTTGCAAAATAAAGAAGCGGATAACCATGGGTGAATAAGCCTGCTCCAGCGCGGGATGGTTACCGGTAAAAAGCTCAGTCAGCTTAATTACATTGTTATAGCTTTTGCCCATTTTTCTGCCGTTAATGGTTATCATATTATTGTGCAGCCAATAGCGGGCAGGTATAGCATGGTTGCAAACCGCGCTTTGTGCTATCTCGCATTCGTGGTGCGGGAACTGAAGGTCCATCCCCCCGCCGTGAATATCGAATTGCTTGCCGAGATACTTGGTACTCATTGCAGAGCATTCAATATGCCAACCCGGAAAACCTTCACCCCAGGGGCTTTTCCAGCGCATGATGTGTTCGGGCGGCGCCTTTTTCCATAAAGCAAAATCCGCTTTATTTCTTTTTTCTTCCTGGTTATCCAGTTCGCGGGTGGTTTCAAGCATTTCATCTAAAACCCTTCCGCTTAGTATGCCGTAGGGCATTCCTTTTTTTGCAAAATCCTCATTATACTTTTCAACATCAAAATAAACTGACTCGTTTGCTACATATGCATAACCATCCTGTATAATGGTTTCTATCATTCCAATCTGTTCAACAATATGGCCAGTGGCAGTGGGCTCAATAACAGGGTCAAGATTATTAAACTGGCGCATGGCCCAGTGAAAAAGGTTGGTATATTTCTGCACCAGTTCCATCGGTTCAAGCATTTCGAGCACGGCTTTTTTGCTTATTTTATCTTCTGCTTCACGGCCCTCTTCTTCAAAATGGCCTGCATCGGTAATATTACGCACATACCTTACCGTGTAACCAAGATGGGTAAGATAACGGTATATAATATCGAATGTTATAAAAGGGCGTGCATGCCCAAGATGGCTTTCGCCGCTAACGGTTGGGCCACACACATACATGCCTATCCTGCCTTTTGTAATAGACTCAAATACTTCTTTTTTACGGGTTAGCGAATTATATACTTTTAGTTGCGACATGGAGAAAACAAGATTTTTTTGATTTGAGTATTTATGTAAAAACGGGGCGATAACGCGCTGACACATCAGCAGCAGCAACAACAGCAATATGTATAAAACGGCATCATGAAATGCGAAGATATTTTATTTTTTTAAACTTACATCGCTTACCAGCATTATATGGTCGCTTAAATCCTCATCGTCCATATCAAATTGATGGATGGTAAAATTATTATCGGGTAAAATATAATCAATACGCAGCGTTGGCGCCAGCGATATAAAACTGCGGCCAATGCCAAAATCTTTTGTAAGAAAAGCATCCTGCCGTTTATTGCGTATATGAAAATAAGTATAAGAGCCAGGCACATCGTTAAAGTCGCCGCAAATAATACTCGGGTGCTGGCAACTATCCAGCTCAGTACGCACTACATCTGCCTGTTTGCCTCTTTCGATAAAAGCCATTTTCATTTTTTGAAAGATGTTTTTTGATGCTATCAGTGTTTGTTTGTCCTGCTCTATCTTGTCAATATCCGAATAATCTTTCTTGCCAAACTTAAATGATTGCAGGTGCGATGTGTAAATGCGTATGGTGTCTTTTCCGCTCAATATATCTGCATAAATAAGGCTTTCAGGCCGGCCAGGGTATTGTATTCTGCCTGAATCTATGATAGGCAGTTTGGAGAAAATAATACTGCCATATTGGTAAAACCCATTCTCCTTATTTACATCCTTTGAAAAATAATAATAGCGGTAGGTAGCTGAGAAAAGGCCAATGTTATCAGCCTCCGGCCCCTGTGTGGTGGAGTGGTTAAACTCCTGCAGGCAAATAATATCAGGTTGCAGTTTTAGTATGGCTTCTGCAATTTCGGTGCGGTTGTGCTTTTTTTTATCGGTGTTGTTGCTTAATCCATACATATTGCCTACGTTCCAGTCAACCAGGCGAATATGAGGTGCAGGTTTTGAGGAAGTGAATTTTGACGCGAAATGAAATCCGAACAGTACGCTTAGCTGTTTCCATCCTAATAACAAAACAATAAAAGGCAATAATGCCCATCTTGGCTTAGCGATTAGCCAAAAGAAAATAGAGAAGATAAGGAGGATAACCAAATAAGGAAATACAAGGCTAAGAAACCCAAAAATATACCAGGGATGGGGATTTAGAAAAGGTGCAAGGCATGCAAGCAGGTATATAATACAAACAAGAATGCTTAGTGTAATAAAAAATCTTCTAAAAAAAGTTCGTATCATTTGCCTGCAGTTAACCTTTTGATATAAACTTCGGTTCATCGTAAAAATGCATACCTGCTCAAATAATTTCAAACACGTTATAGTTATTTTTACTTTTTTGTCTTGACACAAAAAAGTAACAAAAAAAGTCAAGGCTGCAGAAAAAATGCTAAAAATTTGTTTTTTTGGCTAAAATGAAACAAGCTCAATCTTTTGAATAAAACCAAGCAACGGTGCGACTTACGGGCAAAGAATATTTCCAGACAGCTATAACATTTGTTTCATTTTTTAACGCCAAAAAAGCAAATTTTCTTAACGTCCGCCCGGCTGCACGGTTCGGACGGGCATTTTTTCTGATGCCGTCAGGCTTGTTCCGGTTTGAACAATTACGCTTATATACTTGAGGCACGCATTTTTTGCGATGAGCCAAAATTACTAAGGTTTAAAAATAGGCTATTTATAAATGAAATCCCAAACTGAGGCTAAGGGACCTGTTTTGGGAACCTGAGTTTGGCGTAAGGCCGCCGTACGAAATATTTGTCAATCCCATGTCAAAGTCCAGCGAAAGCGAAAATTTCCAATATTGAATTCCTACTAAAGCGTTTGCCCCAAAATCGAACGACTGCATATTTCCGAATGTTTCTGCGTAAGTGGGAGTTCCGTGGTTACCATAAATTATTTTGTCGCTGCCCGAAAAAGGCGCATCTGAGCCCAACACCCCACTGGTACCGGTATAATTATTTTTTCCTCCTACACCTTTTGCTACATAAGGGCCTGCTCCCACATAAATATAAACATTATGCTGAAGCTGATATTTGGCAACCAGGTTAAGCGGTACTTCAAGATACACCGGTTTTACAGCAGCACTTACATGATAGTAAGCAGTATCTGCATCAGCATAGCTGCCCTTGGACGTAATTTTAATACCGGGCTGAAAAGAAAGAACGGGTGTTAATGGCCAATTGCCGGATATACCAAAGCTAAAGCCACCTATTTGCCTTGCATGGGTAAATGCGGTGTTTGTGGCAGATGGATTAGAAAAAATAGACGTGTTAATGGCCGCCCTGAATATAACGGTAAAGGGGTCTAATTGCTTTGGTTTTGCTTTGCTTTGCGCAATAACGGATGATGAAACAAGTACTGTAAGTAAAAAAAGCGAAATGTATTTTTTCATGAGCAATTACATTAAGGAATAATTTGCAGGCGAATATCAATAAAATGATGTGTTAATAAAGTTAAAAATGGGCTTCTGTATTATTTAATTGCCTTTGCTGAAAATAACCTTGCGTTTTTACGGTATGCTTTTAAATACCTCTTCATTTACTTTTACCGGGTATTTTTTCTTTAAGCCTGCAACCCATTCATCCTCCAGCACCTGCTGGTAATCGTTTATCGCCATGCCTTTTGCATCGTCAAAACTTCTTGGCGCCGGCTGGGGGTAGGTATTAAAAACATATACAAAAGTGTAGCTATCACCTGTTTCATTTTTTTCAGGCATTGATGCAAAGCCCTGTTGCATGGGTACAGCTTGTTTTACGGGCAATTGGCCGTTCTCGTACCGGTTACTGTCTGCCGAAACCATGTTTGTGTATGCGCCCGTAATGTTTCGCCAGTTGGCAGGGGCGGCTTTAACGTTAAGTGCGATACTGTCAATAATAGTTTTATTCGATGCTGTAACTACCAAAGCGCTTAAACCCGGGGCCCATATATATTTATCTTTATGGGTAAGATAATATTGCAGTAAAGCAGTTGAATCCTGTGAGGCTTTGCTCCAAACATGCTTGTCCATTACAGCAAACAGCATATTGGCTTCATTAAATTCCTTTACCTGGTCGCTGATAGATGTGTTATAATCTTCAATATGGCTGCGATAGTAATCATTGCAGCTTTCCTTTATCAGATCCTGCAGAAGAGCATAATATTGTTTTTGTACGCCACCCAATTGCCTTACCGATTTAACATATTTTATCCAGTCAGCAACGGTGATATTTTGTTTGGCAAAAGAAAACACTATTGTACCGCCGTTAATATTTTTAAAAGCCTTTTCATTTTTTCCGGCTAAGGCGGTGTCAGTATATTTCCATAGATCATCCTCGTTATAAACCCCTTTTTTATACTTAGTAAGCACCATCCATTTTTGAATGAGGTTATTTTTAGCGATTGACAGGCGGTCATCACCCTGTACCTTTTGCTGCATATCCGCAAAGCTTACCACATCATCCTCTTTTACAGGTATTGGCACCACTTCAAGCAGCTTTATAATATGATAGCCATAAGCAGTGGCAAAGGGAGCGCTAATATCCCCCGGTTTTTGCAGGGCATATACCTGCTTTTCAAAATCGCTGCTATACATGCCGGTGCCTACGGTAGTAATACCATTGGTTTGCTGGTTTGTGCTTGCAAAGTTTCTTGCAACATCATCAAATAAAGCCCCGTTTTGTATAAGCTTATATACCGAATCGGCTTTGCGTTTAACCGCTGTTTTTTCTTCGTCGCTGAAAGTAGCGCCAAATGGGAACAGCACCTGCTGAATTTTTCTTTTGCCTGCAGCAGGCCGCTCACTTACATTTTTAAATATATGATACCCAATACTGCTGTGGTAAATACCCGAATATGCGCCGGGTTTTAAGCCATACACCATATTTTCCACTTCATAAGGAAGGGAGAAAACTGTTATATAACCCATACTTCCGTTCTGTTGCTTTATAGTTTCGTCTGTTGAAAAAGCAACGGTTACCTCCTCAAAATTTTTGCCTGCATTAAGCGCATTTAATGCTTCCTGAATTTGTTTGCGGGCATTTAATGTATCTCCATCCGGTGGCACGGCAACAAACACTTCTGCTAATAAAATATCTTTTTGGCCACGAACAAACGCCTCGTGTACAAGTTGATTAATATTTGCCTGCTCATTAATATAATTTTCAGTAAGCTGCTTTTTAAAATTGTCAGCCTCATCTTTATATTCATCTTTTGTTTCCAGCTTTTCATCATAGGCTTCCTGCAGCTTAAGTTTAAAATTAATATACATGTTCAAATACTCTTTAAGCTTTTGAGCATGGCTGCCTGTAGTGTCAGGGTTTTTATTAAAGGCTTTCAAAAACTCTTCTTTGCTTACCGGTATTGCGTTATAGGTAAACAATGTTTGGCTTTTAGCAGCAATAACTGTAAATAACAAAATTGCCAGCAAACTTTTTTTATACATATCTATCGGGTTGAAGAAGAAGCCTGTTGTTTTATTTTAGCGTCAATAAGACCGTCGAATTGCAATAAGCTTAAACGTTTTGCAATAATGTGTTTATTCATATCAAGCAAATACATGGTAGGCGTTTGAAACACATCGTATAACTGGCGGAAATTTGCCTTGCCTTCTTTGGTTTCAGATTCGTGGTCTTCTTTCGTTTGGTAGGCGTGGCGCCACCCGTTCAGGTGGTGGTCAGTAATAAAGCTTTTCCAATCATTCATGGTTGCTTCATTTACATTAACCGCAAATACCGCTACGCCCTCCGCCTTCCATTTAGCGATGTATATTGAGTCAACCTCGGGTACCTGCTCTTTGCAATGGCTACAGGTGGGGTCCCAAAAAAGCACAAAGGTAAACGGCGCTTTCACTTCATATAAACTTACAGGCTTGCCGGATGTATCAACAAGGTCAAGCGGAGGCGCCACTTCACCTATTTGATTGGTGATCAAACTATACGCCCGGTCAAAAATGTATTTTTTCTGTGTTGTATTCAGCCACAGCGTGTCTCCTTTCGAAAAGTAATTATTGAACAGGAAGATAAACACTTTATCCTGGCCCATTATTTCAGGGTTAATATATTTATCAGTAAACCTGCCTAAAAGGTATTGGTGCATATCTTTGGCGGTTCTTGAATAAAGCAGCATGTAGTTTACTTCCGCGATAATGGAATCTGGGTCGGGCGAAACATAGTATTTAAAATAATTTTCCAGCTTGGGGTCAAAAATAGGCGTGCGCAGCAAACGTTCATCGTTAAAAGCCATATTATCCCAATAATGCTCTTTAACATACCTGCCAGGGTAGGTTGAATCAAGTTTGCCATTAGCAAGCTTAGGCATTTTTGGCATCTCTGGCATTTTCATCGCGTTAAAAAGCATCGCGAGCATAGACTGCGGGTGCGTTTTAATAATATTTTCCCGGTAGGTGGTCAATTGTGCATTCAATGCTGCCAGTTGGGCTTGTAAACTATCGGATGCTTCTTTTGTAAGGTTCGGGTTTTTAAGTTTCACCTGCCTTTCATCCATCTTTGGGGCGATACCTGCCAAATACCTCGTATAATCAATAAATAGTGTGTTTTCCGGTGACCCGTTTATAGATAGGTTTGAGGGGTTGGCGCTGTCTGCAACCACAGAAAAATGTTGCTCCCTGTCCATCAAAATATCAAATAACTGGGTTCGTGACGGGGAAACATAAATATATATGCCCTGCGCCAGTTTTGTCTTTCCTTTAAATACGCACTGGCTGTTGGCATTCATATAAGCAGAATCAACCAGTACTTTATTTTTTCCATAATAACTGGCAAGATATATCCAGCAATTTTTGTAGGGCGTAAGCGTGGTTTGTATATAATAGCCACTCTGTTCGCCGGTGCTGCCCTGGGTAGTTTTTTTGGCGGCAGTTTGGGCAAATGACGAAAAATACAAAAGGGTAAATGCAGTTGCTAAAAATATCCTGTTCATTAGTTTACATTGATTAAGCCGTAAATTTAACTCAATTGGGTATTACGGTTGTTAATCATCTGCAAAAAGAAGCCTGTTTTAAAGGAGAATTAATTGACCGGGCGCTTAGTTTAAAGCTTCTCACCGCTTTTTTAGACATTATTTATAGAGTTTTCGGGGAGAAGACAGGGCAAACGCATTATAAATATTAGCAGGCTGTTCGGGGCTTTTATGTGCCGGTAGGTACATTTTGTAGGTAGAACAATTATGAAATAAGCACCAAGCGTTCCTATCGGAACGCCTTGTGCTTACTTTATTCAGACTACCCACAAAATGTCCCTAACGGGACATGTAACATAATTTTTAATTTTTCTAAAATTTATAATGCATTTGCCCTGAGCGCCCAGGTTAGGGTTTAGAAAAATAATGTAAGCATTTGTACCTTTATTAAAAGAATAGGTGATGGACGCGATTGAAACAGTTTATGAAGACGAAGGAAAATTTAGATCTGTTTTGCTGGACCTTAGTTTTGAGTTTTAATTGGTGTTTCTCCCTTTTCGCTTCAATTCTCCAAATCCCTTTCCTGATACACCACAAATTTTAAAACTGTGCAATGGTTGTGAAATGAAGCCAACCCGTTTACCTTTGCACCGTGAAAAACAGGAAAAAGCCCGTAATACTGGAAAAAATTATTGTGGAGGATTATGCCGCGGAAGGAAAATCGTTAGCAAGAGCAGATGGTAAAGTAATATTTATTGAAAACGCCGTGCCCGGCGACGTGGTGGATGTGCAACTGCACAAAAACAAAAAAGACTGGGCGGAGGGGGTGGCCCTGCATTTTCATTCCTACTCAAAAGACAGGGTTCAGCCCTTTTGCAAACATTTTGGAGTATGCGGCGGCTGCCAATGGCAAATGCTGCCTTATGAAAAGCAGCTTTTGTACAAGCAAAAGCAGGTTGCTGATAATCTGCAGCGCATTGGCAAAGTACCGCTGCCCCACATATCGCCTATTATTGGTTGCGGGGTTACCACCGGGTACCGCAATAAAATGGAATACACCTTCAGCAATAAAAAATTTATTCCTGCAGAAGAATTCAGGGAAAGCCGGCAAAACCCGCCTAACACGCCAATGCCGCAGCAGGGTTTTGCCGGCTTTCATGCAAAAGGCGTATTTGATAAGGTAGTTGAAATAGATATTTGCCATTTACAAAAGGAACCTACCAATCAAATAAGAAAAGCAATTTCCGGGTTCGCCATAAAAAATAATTTGCAATTTTACGATGCCCGTTCGCATACCGGCTGGCTAAGGAATGTGATGATAAGGATGACAACTACCGGCGAACTGATGGTTAATATTGTTTTGGGATATGAAGATGAAAAATACCGGAAAGAACTGCTGGATACAATGATGCAGCAATTTCCCCTTATAACTACTCTTCTTTATACCATTAATACCAAGTGGAACGATAGCCTTTTTGAGCTGGAACCACATATATATTACGGAAAAGGGTATATTTTGGAGAAGCTGGAAGACTTTGAGTTTAAGATAAGCCCAAAATCTTTTTTTCAAACCAACAGCCTGCAGGCAGAAAAATTATACCAGGTTGCAAGAGATTATGCGGAGCTTACCGGCGCCCAAACACTATACGACCTTTATTGCGGCACCGGCAGTATTGGTATTTTTGCCAGCCGGAACGCAAAAAAGATAGTCGGCGTTGAAATGGTTGAAGAAGCTATTGCTGATGCAAAAGAAAATGCAGCCTTAAATAATATACAGCATGCCGGTTTTTTTGCCGGCGATGTAATAAATGTTTGCAATGATGATTTTTTTACTCAAAACGGGAAACCGGATGTAATAATAACAGACCCTCCCCGTGCCGGCATGCATGAAAAGCTTGTTGTAAAATTAATAGAAATGGCCTCACCTGTAATAGTTTATGTAAGCTGTAACCCTGCAACGCAGGCGAGGGACTTATCTTTACTGGGAGAAAAATATTCAGTAGAAAAAATTCAGCCGGTTGACATGTTTCCGCATACGCACCATATTGAAAATGTGGTGCAGCTAAAACTAAAAGATTGATTATTTAAAAGTTTAATTATCTAAGATGACAGAATTCAGGCCCGGACGGTTTCAGATATTACCGACAGTTATCAAGAACCTTATTATTATTAATGTGCTGGTTTTTTTGGCGCAGCTGGCCGTTGGCGATAGTTTTAATTTTGAAACCAGGTTTGCTTTACACACCTGGCAAAGCCCCTATTTTAGAATCTGGCAGTTTTTTACTTACATGTTCCTTCATGCTAACTGGCCTCATATTATTTTTAATATGCTTGCCTTATGGATGTTTGGTTCCACGCTTGAAAACCTTTGGGGGCCCAAGCGCTTTCTTACTTTTTATATCGCGTGTGGTTTGGGTGCAGCATTATGCAACATGTTGGTTGTCTATATTCAAACCCAGGCAATGTTGTCGCAATTTGACACTATAACATCGGAAAGTGCTTTGCGGGCTTTTATGGATAAATACAATCATTATCCAGAACTTCCTTTTACTTTAGATGGAGCCAGAACCGCTTTAGCCTACAATTTAAATACCGGTACTCTTGGAGCGTCAGGTGCAGTTTTTGGATGCCTCGCGGCGTTTGGTTATTTATTTCCAAACGACTATATCTACCTTTATTTTTCTATTCCTGTCAAAGCAAAATGGGTGGTATTAGGTTACATAGGCGTCGAATTATTTTTACAAATTAAAAGTTCACCAGGAGACAATATAGCTCACCTGGCGCATTTAGGCGGCGCCTTGATTGGATTTTTATTGGCATATTTTTGGAATAAGAATAACAGGCGAAGAGTTTATTAACAAATTGTAAAACTTTTTTTGCAGCAATTTTGCTTTGTTAAGAAAAACATCAAGTTATCAGTTATGTCTGTAATGCAACAAAACCGGAAAAACAACATCCTGCTGGGTCAAAATAATAATGCACTAACATGGCTTATCATCATAAATGCAGTAGTATTTGCAGGTATCTATTTTATTAAGGTCATTTATTTACTTTCTTACGATAAAGCCGCTAACCCCGAGCTGCTTTTTCAAACCCATATACTTGACTGGCTTACGTTACCATCCAGTTTTGACAAATTAGGTTCCAGGCCGTGGACGCTTATAACCTATATGTTCACGCACGATGGCGTTTTTCCTTTAATAGGCACAGCTTTGTGGTTGTGGGGTTTTGGTTATATTTTGCAGGATCTTGCAGGCAATAACAAGCTTATACCTATTTATTTATATGGCGGTGTTGCAGGCGGCCTTTTCTTTTTACTTGCTGTGCATGTATTCCCGGGCCTAAGAGCGGAGATTACAACAATGCAGCCTTTTATTGGCGGCGGCGCTTCTATTATGGCTGTTGCAGTGGCAACAACAACCGTATCGCCGGGGTACAGGATATTCCCGATGCTTAATGGCGGCATACCGCTTTGGGTGCTTACCCTTGTATTTGTTATTGTGGATTATGCTACTATTGCTAGTACAAATGGCGCATACGCCGTTGGCCATTTGGGCGGTGGCCTTATTGGTTTTATTTTTATTCACCAATTGCGCAGGGGGCATGACTGGAGTGGCTGGATGATAAGCTTTACGAACTGGGTGGACAATCTTTTCAACCCGGAGAAAAAATATGCTGAAGACGGTGAAAAGCAAAAATTATTTTACAAAGCCGTTAAAAAGCCTTTTGTGAAAAAAGCGGTTATTACCCAACAAAAAATTGATGAAGTATTAGATAAAATAAACCAGAAAGGGTATCATCTTTTAACTGACGAAGAAAAAGAATTCTTGAAGAAAGCAAGCGAACAAGACCTTTAAAAAATATGAAAAAAATACTGAAGGGTGTTTGGATAATTATCTGCTGCGTTATTATCCTGGTTTACCTGTTATCTTGTTTTACGCCCTATATTCCGCCCGAAAAATTTTCTTTTACAAGCCTTTTTGCTATCCTGTTCCCATACCTGTTTATTGTAACCTCGTTTTGCTGCATTACAGTTTTTTTTATACAAAAAAAAGTGGCAATGGTGCTCGCACTGGTTATTATATTGGCCGGTTTAAAAAATATTGGTAATTCAGTGGCATTCAATGTGTCAAAGTGGAATATGCCTAAAAGCAGCAATGCATTAAGAGTAATGACGTGGAACTGCGAAGATTTTATAAACTCCTTCCCGCAAAATTTGGCGCAGGCGGAACCAAGAGTAAAAATGCTTAATGCCCTGCATTTATATAGCCCGGATATATTATGCCTGCAGGAATTTAAAGATATTGAAAATGCCAGCTTTTTTATTTCTGTAAAAAGAGAACTGGATTCGCTGGGATATATATATTCATTTATTTCAAATGATTCTGTTGTGCACTATAAAAGGGCGGTGGTAACAACCGGGTCAGCCATTTTTTCACGCATTCCGTTAACAGACAGCGGGAGAATAAATATTTCAAACACCGAACTGAATGAAAATCTGCTATATGGCGATATACGTTTAAACAATCAACCTATAAGGATATTTACCGCACATTTAAGGTCGTATAGCCTTTACGCAGATACCACAAACGAACCTGGCAACATTTACGAAATGACTTATAAACGAAAACACAATGTAGAATATAAAATACGCGAAACAGAAATAGTACATGAAAAAGAAGTTGCTATTATACGTAATGTAATTGCTAAAAGCCCTTACCCGGTAATTTATTGCGGCGATATAAATTCCACCCCGGCATCTTATACATACAATACGCTAAAAACCAACCTGCAGGATGCTTTTCTTGAAAAGGGCTCAGGTATAGGCGTTACTTTTTATAAACTTTTATATACCCTTAGAATTGACGTTTGTTTACCCGATAAAAAACTTAAAGTATTGCAATGCACCGTTCCCCAATTGTATTTATCAGACCATTTTCCGGTAGTTGCAGATGTTAGCTGGAAGTAAAAACGAAGTACGAGGTTAGAAGTACGAGGTACGAAGTTAGAAGTACGAAATACGAGGTGTGAGGTTGGAAGTACGAAATACAATGTATGAGGCCGGAAGTACACATCGTACTTCTAACTTCGTAAATCGTACTTAAAAAAGTGCATCGTGCTTCTAACTTCGTAAATCGTACTTAAAAAAGTGCATCGTACTTCTAACTTCGTAAATCGTACTTAAAAATCTGCAATCACACGATCTCTTTAACCACATTCCATATTACTTTGGGCTTGCCAAGCGTGTAATAATGCAATACGGGTATGCCAAATTTTTGCAGCTCTTTGCTTTGCTGTACCAGCCATTCGGCGCCCACTTTTTCGCAGTCCTCATCGGTCCTGCATTTCATAATTTCGTTTGAGAGGTCTGTAGGTATATCTACATGAAATATCCTTGGTAATACTGACAATTGTTTTTTACTGGTAATAGGCTTCAGGCCGGGTATAATGGGTACATTAATACCATTATCCCTGCACAACTGCACATAATTGAAAAATTTTTGATTGTCAAAAAACATTTGGGTCATAATATACTCAGCGCCTGCAGCTACTTTTTCTTTCAGCCTCTTCATATCTATTTCCAGGTTAGGCGCCTCAAAATGCTTTTCAGGATAACCGGCAACACCAATACAAAATTTTGTTTTGCCGCCATCGCGTATGTCTTCATCAATATAAATACCGTTGTTAAGGTTTACTACTTGTTTTAACAGGTCAATCGCGTACTGGTTTCCATCCACCTCAGGTTCAAATGAAGCCTCGTTTTTTCCGGCATCACCGCGTAATACCAATACATTATCAATCCCCAAAAAATTCAGGTCTATCAATGCATCTTCGGTCTCGCGCACACTAAAGCCTCCGCAAATAATGTGCGGCACGGCATCAACCTTGTAATGGTTCATTATGGCAGCGCAAATGCCAACAGTACCGGGGCGTTTGCGAACTTCTACTTTTTCAAAGCTGCCATCTTTTTTCTTTTTAAAAGCAGTTTCACTCCGGTGGTAGGTTACATTTATCCACGAAGGTTTAAATTCCATCAACGGGTTCAAATGATTGTAAATAGAAGTAATATCCCGGCCTTTTAAAGGGGGGAGTATTTCGAATGAAACAAGTGTTTTACCCGCTTCGCTAATATGATCGGTTACTTTCATCTTTTAATAAATGCCTGCAATATACATAAGCAAGGCTAATAAATAAAGGCAATGAGCAATTTACAGGAGAGTTTATTGATTGATGACCCAATGATTTATTTCTGTCAACGGTCATCTATCATCTGTCAACTTCTTACTTAATGACTAATGACCCAATGACCTTTTCCCAATAAAACATCTGTTAAGACACAAGCTTAAAGCCATATATTGTATTTCTTCCTCTATTTTTGCCCAAACACATAACATTGAGCCTTTCTATAAGTACTACAAACCTGGTTAAAATGTATGGCAGCCGTAAAGTGGTTAACCATGTTTCGATACAGGTAAAACAGGGAGAAATTGTTGGATTGCTTGGCCCCAACGGAGCTGGTAAAACCACTACTTTTTATATGGTAGTAGGATTAATAAAACCCGATGAGGGGGAAGTTTTTTTGAATACAGAGGAAATTACAAAATTACCCATGTATAAAAGAGCTCAAATGGGCATTGGCTACCTGCCCCAGGAAGCAAGCGTTTTTCGTAAGCTTAGTGTGGAGGATAATCTTATGGCAGTTTTGGAAATGACCAATTTAACGAGGCAGCAACGAAAAGAAAAAGTAGAATCGCTGCTAACTGAATTTAACCTGCACCATGTTAGAAAGAATAACGGCGACAGCCTGAGCGGTGGCGAAAGGCGGAGAACCGAAATTGCCCGTGCCCTTTCAGTTGACCCAAAATTTATTTTGCTGGACGAGCCTTTTGCCGGCGTTGACCCCATTGCCGTTGAAGATATTCAAACAGTTGTGGCAAGGCTGAAATATAAAAATATTGGCATTTTAATTACTGACCATAATGTAAATGAAACGCTCTCCATCTGCGACCGCGCTTATTTATTAATAGACGGCAGTATATTTAAACACGGTACGGCTGCGCAGTTAGCCGACGACGACCAGGTACGGCGCTTATACCTGGGAACCAATTTTGAATTGAAAAGGAAGGACTGGATAATAGAGATGGGGATGAAGGATAAAGAAGAAATATCTTTTGAAAGGCTGATAAGTGTTTTAGAAAGGGCTGTAATTGAATATGAAAATAAAGAACTGGAGATGAACGAAAATGAAAGGTCGTTCGGGGTGGTATATGGCAGCGGCTCTTTAGATGAAGCCGACCTGCAGATAGATGAATATAAAAAGTACCTGGTTGAAATAAGAGAATCCATTATAGAATACGGAAAACAAAAAAAAGACCCTAAAATAATAGAAGAAGCAGAAGGTATGTTTAAAACTGAAACAGACACAAGGTCTGCTTTAAACAATATGATCAGTTTTTTACAATTACATAATGCTAATATTAAATAGCAGGCGCCGGGGTATTTTAGCATATCCCTATAACGTAGAGGTAACCTTTATAAAACTTTTCCTTATTGATGAAGCCGCGTTTTAAACGGGAGTATGATTTTTGTCATTTTCGTGTAATAAAAATTAAACTAACTTACCATTTTTCAAAATCATTGTTTATATTGCCCGGAACAGCATGAAAATCCTCTCGCCTGCCATATCAAAATTAGCCCGCCTCCGTCTTGGGCCGATTGAACTGTGGGTTCAAGACCCCATTGCAGCCCAGCGCGAAGTATTGCAGGATCTTGTTACACACGCCCAAAACACTGAAATAGGCCGCAAATACGGTTTTCATGAACTTTTTAATATACGCGCATTTAAAGAGCGTGTGCCCATTCATGAGTATAACGATCTGAAACCCGCTATTGAACGCCTTATGCAGGGCGAGCAATACCTGTTATGGAACACCCCTGTTAACTGGTTTGCCAAAAGCAGCGGCACAACAAGTGATAAAAGCAAATTTATACCTGTAACCGAAGAAAGCCTTCACGATTGCCACTACCAGGGCGCGAAAGACGCAGTTTCCATGTACTATAACTTTAACCCTGACAGCGACCTGCTTACGGGCAAAGGCTTAGTTATAGGCGGCAGCCACCAGGTAAGCGCAATAAATGAAGATGCTTTTTATGGCGACCTTAGTGCAATTTTGTTGGAGAACGCACCTTTTTGGGGCCAGTGGATACGCACACCAGAGCTTTCTATAGCATTACTGGACGAGTGGGAAGATAAGATTGAAAGGCTGGCACGGTCAACTATAGAGGAGAATGTAACTTCTATCAGCGGCGTGCCTACCTGGACGCTGGTTCTTATTAAAAGAATATTGGAATTAACAGGTAAAGACACGCTAAAAGAAGTTTGGCCAAACCTGGAAGTGTATATTCATGGCGGCGTTTCGTTTGTGCCTTACAGGGAACAGTTTAAAAAACTGGTTGGCGCCCCCATACATTACCTTGAAATATATAATGCCAGTGAAGGTTTTTTCGCGGCGCAGGATAGCCCTGATGCCGACGGCATGTTACTTTATTTGCAACATGGCATTTTTTATGAATTTATGCCTGTGGAAGAATACGGTAAGCCTAACCCAAAAACGGTTGGCCTGAATAAAGTGGAGACGGGTAAAAATTATGCCCCTGTAATTTCAACCAACGGGGGGTTATGGCGGTATCTTTTGGGAGACACCATACAATTTACCACGTTATACCCGTTCAGGGTAAAAGTAAGCGGCAGAATAAAGCATTTTATGAATGCCTTTGGCGAAGAAGTAATAGTGGATAACAGCGATAAGGCCATTGCTATTGCCTGCGAAAAAACAAATACCATTGTGAATGATTATACAGCCGCGCCGGTTTATTTTAGCGATAACAGCAATGGCGCACATGAATGGCTGGTAGAATTTGAAGAAGCACCCGAAAATATACAACAGTTTGCGTACGAATTAGATTGCGCATTAAAATCAGTGAACAGCGATTACGAGGCGAAACGCCATAAGGACATTGCTTTGCGCATGCCTGTAGTCCATTCTATTCCAAAAGGTATATTTACCGAATGGCTGCGCAGGAAAGGAAGCCTGGGAGGCCAGCATAAAATACCCCGCCTGAGTAATGACAGGAAAATAATTGAAGAGATAAAGTCTTTTATCTAAAATTTCACCGGTCTTCAACAAATATTGCAAAATACTTTGAGTGATTGAGGACATTCTTTGATCAGGCATCATTAAATACTTCACATGGGTTCGGGATAAGAAAAAGATCTTGTCCTGTTAAGGACAAAATATTGGTAACGACGAATAATGTCAGATATAAAGTGTGCCGGAGGTACACAATATTGCATACCTCCGGCATGCTGTTATTTGGTTGGATTTTTTTCTACCAATATTTAGGTTCCTCTGGAACTAAAGAATATGACTACTAATCCCGAACTCACATTAATTTATAAAAACTTATTAACCCCGCCCGTGTTTATTTTTTTCTTTTGAATTTTTTTGAAAGATTGGAATAGATGCCAATATCTCAAAATCCCTAAATCAGAAATATTGATTTAATGATTGCTGATTTTGTGATTGAGGTATCTTGTGATTTTTTTATTAAAAGCATTCGCCATACAATCCCAATATCTCAAAATCCCCAAATCAGCAATACCGGTTAAATGATTGCTGATTTTGTGATTGAGGTATCTTGTGATTTTTTTATTAAAAGCATTCGCCATACAATCCCAATATCTCAAAATCCCCAAATCAGCAATACCGGTTAAATGATTGCTGATTTTGTGATTGAGGTATCTTGTGATTTTTTTATTAAAAGCATTCGCCATACAATCCCAATATCTCAAAATCCCCAAATCAGAAATATTGATTTAATGATTGCTGATTTTGTGATTGAGGTATCTTGTGATTTTTTTATTAAAAGCATTCGCCATACAATCCCAATATCTGAATATCCCAAAATCAGAAATATTCATCAAGCAGGAAGTTCAATTTTTATACATTTGCTCACTCAATAACCAACATCATGAAATTATTGGAAGGAAAAGTTTCTATTGTTACCGGTGCCGCACGTGGTATTGGCGCTGCAATTGCGCTGAAACTGGCGGAACATGGCAGCCATGTTGCATTTACGTATGTTAGCGACAGCAGTGCAGAAAAAGCAAGCGCCCTTGAAGCACAGATGCAGGCAATGGGAGTTAAAGCAAAAGCCTACAAGAGCAATGCGGGCGATTTTGCGCAATGCGAAAGTTTTGTGAGTGATGTGCTGAAAGAGTTTGGTACAGTGGATGTATGTGTAAATAACGCCGGTATAAGCAAAGATAATTTGTTGCTGCGCCTTACCGCAGAACAATGGGATGATGTAATGACCACCAACCTGAAAAGCGTTTTTAATATGACGAAACAGGTTATACGCCCAATGATGAAGGCCAAAGCAGGCAGTATCATAAATATGAGCTCAATAGTGGGTATTGGCGGCAATGCAGGCCAGTCGAGCTATGCAGCCAGTAAGGCAGGTATCATTGGTTTTACAAAATCGGTAGCAAAAGAGCTGGGCAGCAGGAATATTCGTTGCAATGCCATTGCACCGGGCTTTGTGGAAACTGATATGACACATTATTTAAAAGAAGGCAGTGCAGGGGAAGATTTTTTAAAGAAAATTCCATTAGGGCGCTTCGGGGGAGCAGAAGAAATTGCAGATACCGCGCTGTTTTTAGCAAGCGGTATGAGCAGTTATATTACAGGGCAGGTGATAAGCGCCTGCGGCGGATTAAATATATAAGGGTTACTTTTTCAATTGCCCTTGCCTTTAAAGCTGGATAAATTAACAAAGCGAACCTTCGGCTTTAACCACGTTCTTGTATTGGGCTAAAGCCCTTAACTGAATGCTGGAATTGTTATCCCCGTCCTGAAGGACGGGGCAATTCATCATCTCCCAATATCAATATAACATGTTATTAATTGCCCTGCACCTTTAGGGCAGGGATAAAGATAATATATACTCTTTATGGGCTTTAGCCCACATTAATTCAGCAAGCTTTCTAAAACTTTAGATTTCTCTTTTTAATATAAGCATGCCATAAAAGGTAAGCGGCTATGGTGCGGTAAGGTTTCCATTTTGCGGCTATTTGCAGCAGCTTGTCTTTCGGGGTGTCCGCAGGCAGGTTTTTTATTTCTTTAATACTTGTAAGCAGGGCAATATCGCCCGGTGCGAAAATATCTGCCCGGTGAAGAACCATCATCAGGAATACATCTACCGTCCAGTCGCCAATGCCTTTAAGTTTTTTAAGTGTTGTTCTTATATCATCATTGTCCATTTCAGAAAGGCTTTCCACAACTAATTCGCCATTTATTATCGCAGAGGCCAGGTGTCTTGCATATATTATCTTCTGCCTGCTGAAGTAGCAAGCTTTCATTTCTTCATCCGTTAGTGACAATATTTTTTCAGGCAGAATATGCCCGATTTTCTCCTGCAATTTTAAAAAAGCCGCCTTAGCAGAAGCAAGCGAAACCTGTTGTTCTAAAATGATATTGATAAGGGTGGCAAAACTGGGGGTACGGCTCCAGAACGGCGGGTAACCGTGCGCATCAATTACCTGTCGTAGATGTTTGTCCTTTGCGGCAACTTTATCGCAGAATGAATGAAAATTGGTCTCATCAAAAGTTAGCATCATACAATCCTTTAATGGCGTAACTGGCTTTTGTATTTCTTTATATATTCAGGCAGTTGAATTATAGGATAAAGCCCATTTTCTCCCGGTTCATCAGGTTGCAGATCAAAATCAACAGATCCAATATCCTTTGCAAATGATTTTTCACCAAGAATTGTATCCAGCATTTTAAATATTAGCGGATCAAGTATTTCATTGTCCTTTATTAAGTCATAATTCTTTAGATATATTGTTATCTCAAGCTTAGTGGTACTATTATTTTTAATGGGCCGAAACCACATGTCTTCCGTATTCAATTCAAGATCATCCCAACTGCTCACAAAATCATCAGGCATGGCTGGTTTAAATGCTATCAATTGCCAACCAGATATAGATGGCGCATTGCTAATTAATTCTTCCACTTTATCAAAATAGTCAGTGTCCCCTTCGGCTGTAATAATCAACTCGACGTCTTCTCCCGGCATGCCGCCTATTTCAAAATATAAATTTTCGCAATACTCGTGTAATTGTTCAACAAGACCATTCAGCAAGCTTTCTTTCATCTCTTCATCAACATCCTCTAAAAATGTATATGCCTTATTATTAGCTGCAAACCAGTTCCAGAATTGCGAAATTTTATCCATATAATTTTAATATTTTTTGTAAGGGGGTATGATTGAATTTGTCTTACCTGGTTGTTTATTTAATGGCGTAACGGTATAAATTGTTCCAGCAGGAACCCGACCGCTATTGCAACGGTAACCGCTATTACGCCAGGCCGTAAAAAGCTATGGTTTAAAATGTATTTGCCTATTTTAGTAGTGCCTGTTCTGTCATAGTTAACACCTGCCTGTAAAGTTGGATAGCCGGGCAGTACAAAGTCACTGTTCACCGCAGGGAACATGGCTATTAATGCAGGGTTAGCAATGCCAAGGGTTATGGCAAGCGGCATCATGGTTCTGGTAGTACCTGCCTGGCTGAAAATAAATGCACCTACAATAAAAATAGCAATGGCAAATGTCCACGGGTATTGGCTTGTGATGCCACCAAATACCTGCTTTATAACGGCGTTGTTGTTGTCAATAAAAGTAGAGCTCATCCATACCACCCCAAAAACAGAAATAACTGCTGTGCCCATAGCTGTGAAGAGGCTGGATTTAGTTACCTCAACAGCACTGGTTTTGGTAATGATGATGATCAAGCCGGAAGCGGAAAGTGTAAGCAAAATAATTAATGTTGCCATTTTTAAAGTACCGTCGGCATTTATAATAACGTTGCCAGCACCCTTGGCAAGATGAGGTATAAGTGATGGAAATGCGCCAAACATAACTACCAGCAAAATAGTGATTCCAAAAATGATCACCGATGTTTTTGCACCCGGTTTTGATGATGTTTTTATACCTGCTTCGCTTGCATCAACCGAGGCTGCAAAATGCGGGTCTTTCATTTTCTCTAAAAATTCAGGGTCATCATGCAATTCTTTGCCCATTTTCCAAACAGAAATAGCGCCGGCGAGCACACCTATCATACATGCAGGGATGCATATTTTCATAATATCGGCTGCAGCGCCTGCATAACCCATTATAGCCGCTAATGCAACCGTTGCAGCGCTCATAGGGCTGCCGGTAAGCGCGATATGTGAAGCGATGATAGAGATACTGATGGGCCTTTCGGGCCTTATTCTTTTTTTTGCTGATACCTCGGCAATAATTGGCAGCACTGAATACACGATATGTGATGTGCCTGCAAACAGGCAAAGGAAATAAACAGTGAAGGGCGCATAAAAAGTAATGCGTGAGGGGTTGCTGCGGATGATGCGTTCTGCAACACCAACTAAGTAATCCATTCCGCCCGCTGCCTGTAATGCCGCGCCGGTTGTAACTATTGCCATGATGATAAGCATTACATCAAGCGGTGGCTCGGTAGGCCGCATGCCAAATACGAGTATAAATATTAACAGGCCCATCATACCCATAACACCCAGGCCTATCCCCTTCATCCGGACACCGATGAGTATTGCACCCAACAAAATAATTAACTGGATAAATATCATAGCAGGATGTTTTGGTTGTTAATGAGGGAGAAAATTAGGGATTTATTTTTTGTGCAGGAAAGATATTATTCACCAGTATTAGTTAACGAAAATATTTTTTGCGATAAAGCACCTGTCAACTTTATCAACTCCAGTTTTATTCATTTACTTTTTGGCTTGAACCAAAAAGTAACAAAAAGTTCAAGGGCAATCGAAACGCACAGCACGATTGCCGATGCCCTCGCCTCCCCCTGTGTAACTGCATTTTGTTTTACTTTTTATCAGGTTGCGTGATACTGCATATTCGTAGTCGTTTTTATTTTGGCCACGGTGGCGTAATTAGTTTTTTTGTAGCCTAAACTACCGTTTTGATCAGCTTATCAATACGTTATAAATTAAAAGAATTGATTAATAAATTCAAAATTTTGAGTTTAATTGGTGCTATGGCTTTCCTTGTAATGTTGCAGCAACGGGTCGCCGCCAAAATCGTGCAGCAGATCGCGCACTACGGTGTGCACGTGGTTGGCGTTGTTCTGCGTATTATCGTATTCAATAATTATTGTCGGGCCCTGTATGCGGTAGTAATGTGGTTTGCCAAAAACCGGTTCAGTAAATCCCGCCCATGCAAAGGAAAGATTGTTTAATCCGGCCTGCTCTATTTCTTTAAGCATTTTGTCGGCAAAAAGATGCGTATAACGGTTTACATACAAACGTACTAATTGCAAAAGTTGTTCCTGTTGTTTTGCGGTCATGCTTGCATAGGTAATTCCCACAGGGTGCTGCAGCATTGCCTTACGGCTAACAAAAGTGATAATCTCTTTTGGCGCGGTGGTATCTATCAGTGCAGTTTTTAGTTGTTCTTTTGATAATGCATGCAGCAGTCCAAAGGCCATATCGGCCTCATCTTTCAAAACCTGCTCGCCTTTGTTAGGGCCATCGGTTACAATACCGGGGTTAGAACCCAAAAAACCGGGTGTACCGGCTACCAAAACATTTTTATCGGTGGAAAAATTAAAAGAAACATGATGCCCTTCAAAACGCCATCCCCAAATGGTACTGTCGGCCGGTATGCCGTAAATGGTAAAATAATAATTGCCCGAATCACGGTAATGATCGTTGGGCGGCCTGTTTTCAAGCTTCTTCAAAACATTCTCCAGTTTCATTATTTGATTTATCTTTTTCATCGCTTCATCACTAAGGCAGGTTTTCATTAATGCTATGCCAGCCTGTTGTTGTGCATGGCTCAGTTGGTTAAAAGTGATGCCCTTTCTGTTATCAATGGGGAAAAAATGAAAGTCGTACCGGTTATCAATATCAAAAGGGTAAAGCGCAAGCAATTTTTGGTTTGGATCAAGCGTACCGATAAAACGATTGGCGGCTGAAACAATATTTTGTGTTTTACCGCTTGTTATTAAAACAAGGCTAATGCAAATTAAAAGCAGCCGCTTCATGTTTGTTGATTTAAGTATTACAGGATACAATAATAAGCAATCCATATATTTTATAAATATTATACAAGTAATCGCAGTTATATCTTCTTTAACATATCATTCAGGCATCTTATCCAGTTTAAGAAATTTATAACTTAACCATTTATCATGCTGTTTAAACAACGTTCTACTTTTAGTGCATGAAAACCTTTTTACCCCTAATTAGCATACTGTTAGTGGCCACAAACTGCTTTTCGCAAACAGAACTAAAACAAACTGACAGTGCATTGCTGGTACGCCAGTTGCCTTACCGCCAAACATATATTTATTATAACCCAAACAGGCCATCGGCTGCTTACATGGGTGCTTTGTTTGCGGATGAAGCGAAAGTATTGCCAAAGCTTCATGCGGCAAAAGATTTTGCAGGTATGCAAAAATATTTAGATAGTGTTATGCAAAAATCCGCAGGTTTCTGGAGTTACTGGCGGTACGAACTGGCACCCCATATATTTTGTGTGCAAACATTACTTGCGATAGAAACAGGCCATTTTGATATGGCCCGTTATAGTGATCCAGGTTTTAGGCACTCACTCGCAGATTTTGCACATATTATGCGGCAAATGAACAGGCGCGGATATTCACGTTATTTAACAACCAAGGGGCTGTATGATTATGACGGCTTTACTGACCACTTTATGACCTTTGTGCGTAATTGGGCTAAAGACCTTTTGGCGACCAGGCAGCTTACTCCGAATGAAACTTTTTTATGTAAAACATTTGCCGGCGAAATAATGTACCCGGTCAACACTATTCTTGCCGATAAAGCAACTTACCCGGCTTTTGACAGCCTGGTGGTTAATAATTATAGATTTGACAGGCGTACCGGTTTTTTTGTGAACTTTCTTGTATCGGCAGGTGTTTGGGCACCCACCGGCAATTTAAAAAACATGGGCAACCATGCCAGTATTGGCTATAATGTGATTGGGTTAAGGGACAGGTGGAATGAGTATGATGTTTATTTTGCTTCGCGCTTTATAAAATCTCCCACCACATACGGCTTCGTGGCTAATGATACATTGTATAACGGCACAAGATTTTACAGCGATTATTTTGCCTTTGAATATACCCGCTACATAATAAGTACGCCCCACTTTGAAACCGGCATAATAGGCGGTGCGGCGGCGGAAGATATACAGCTTAAAGATTTTGGCGGGGCAAAAAGCACCCAGTTAACGTCCGGCAGCGTAACCGCAGGGCTAAGAATGAATTACTTTTTTACAAAATACACTTATATAGGCGTGTCAGGCAAATATAGCTGGCTTTCTTATCAAAACCCCGGTGGTACAGCATTTGACGGCAACGCGTGGAGCGCCGATATTTATTTTGGCATAAACATTTTAGCCGCCAACAAGGGTAAAAAATAACAACAGTTTTATTGTTCATTTTAAGAAAAGCCGCCTTTTGAAGCGTGGCTTCTTTTTTGCCTGTATTCGCGTGGATTAACGTTGCGCAAATTTGTTAGCCCAACTTAACCAAGGTCAGTATAATTGGTGACGCAGGTCATTGATACAGCATTTTTTTCTTTCCAACTTTACAGCTCAATCGTTAACTACATTAAAATAAGAAATATGAAAGCCCTGGTATATCACGGGCCCGGAAACAAAGCGTGGGAAGAAAAGCCCAAACCGGTTTTGCTTGAAGCTACAGACGCCATTGTGAAAATATATAAGACAACCATCTGCGGGACAGACCTGCATATTCTAAAAGGCGATGTACCCGAAGTAACCGATGGAAGGATACTTGGGCACGAAGGGATGGGAGTTATTGAAGAAACAGGCACTGCTGTAACAAGCTTTAAAAAAGGAGACAAGGTTTTAATTTCCTGCATATCGTCCTGCGGTAAATGTGATTATTGCAAAAAAGGAATGTATTCCCACTGCGAAAAAGGGGGATGGATATTGGGCCACCTGATTGATGGAACGCAGGCAGAATATGTAAGGATACCTTTTGCAGATAACAGCCTTTACCATATACCCGAAAATGCCGACAGCGATGCGGTTGTAATGTTGAGTGATATATTGCCCACCGGTTTTGAATGCGGCGTTTTAAATGGCCAGGTAAAGCCGGGGGATTCAGTGGTTATAGTGGGCGCAGGGCCTATAGGTTTAGCGGCATTGCTTACCGCACAATTTTATACGCCCGCAGCATTGATAATGATAGATGTGGATAACAACAGGTTGCAGGCATCAAAGGCTTTTGGTGCTACACACACCATTAACAGCGTGGAAGAAGATGCAGTAAAAAAAGTGTTTGCCCTTACTGAAAACAGGGGCGCAGATGTTGCCATTGAAGCCGTGGGCGTACCCGCTACATTTGAGTTATGTGCATCGGTAATAGCGGCTGGTGGCCGTATAGCAAATATAGGTGTACATGGAAAGCCTGTTGACCTTCACTTGGAAACGTTATGGTCAAGAAACATTACCATTACCACACGCCTTGTAGATACGGTAACAACGCCTATGCTGCTGAAAACAGTCCTTTCAAATAAACTGGAGCCTGCGAAGCTGATCACGCACCACTTTGCACTTAATGATATTATAAACGCATACGATACTTTTCAGCATGCTGCGCGTGAAAAGGCATTGAAAGTAATACTTACAAATGAATAATGTATTAAAGATAAGCCTGCCGTATAATTGAAGATGTGTTTGAATGATCGTGCCCGCGATATGTTATGTATCGCGGGCACTTGTGTTATTTTATACAACAAAAGTAGCAGTGTATTTAATTATTTAACCAGCCCACTGTTTATTCATTGTATCGAAATCAAAGTGGTTCCATCCCAATACTATTTTCCCGTCTTTTATTTTTGCCATTCCCAGGCCATTAAAATCAACCTTCCTGCCTGTAGGAATGTGTGTGGCTGTAACATGGCACCTGGCAACCTCATAATCAGCCTCGCTAACCGTTTCCTCTACATCCACATATATATCTTTGAATTGTTCGCGAAAGCTTTTGTAGAATGATTTAAAGGCTTCAATACCGTGCAGTTTATTTTCTTCTCCAATACCGTGGGCAACATGTTCTTCATCCATCATTTCATGTATGGCGTTTTCGTTACCGTTATTCCATACTTCGTTGTACCACCGAAAAAGCAAAGTTTTTTCTTTGTTAGGCATAAAAAAGGTTTAGAATATAATGATAATAATAATTAGCGGAAATGCAAAACCCCTTGAGTAAAAAAGCTGCTTAAAATTTAGAGTGGCAAGTTGTGGCAATCGCTAAGGTTCATTCAATCTCTAAAAGTTGCTATTAACGGTTTATGGTCGCTAAGCTGTTTCCATTCTTTGTACGCGCCAACTTCTACAGTTTCTAATTTATCCAATATATCTTTTGATGCAAAGCAATAATCAATATGATAGGGTTTATCTTCATGGCGGTACATATATAGTGTTGGGTGTGCTTCCCTCCCCTGCACCTGGCTAAAATGATGATGGTATGTGCTGTAAATACCTTTCTTCTCCAAATATGCCACTACGTTTGAATGATTACCTTTTCTGCGGGGCCTGTCCCAAATAGTGTTGCTGTTAAAATCGCCCGCAAGTATTGCGGATGTGCCGGAAAGCAGGTTTTTATATTGGTGAATAGCCTTCCATACCTGCCCTACATATTGGTTTTGTTTATCCCGCGGATTATTTGCCCAGACAGCAAAAAGTGTGAATTCTTTTTGGCCGCCGGTTACCGCTATAGGCAATATTGTTTTTAACCGCGGTTTATGAACATCAAGCAATTGAAGCTTATAATTATTGTAAGAAAAAACCGCCAGCCCTTTGTTTTCATTTGCGCCATGCCATACAATGTTGTTTGGAGAAATTATGCTTTCGTCAAATTTTAATTTATCGGGGTGCTCACATTCCGGAACGATAACAATATCCGGCTTATGTGCCAGAATAAAGGCGGCTTTTTTTTCTGTAAGCCATATTGCAATTCCATGTGATGATCTTCACTTTCAAATAATATTTGTGAATGATGTGTTTTATTCCTGTTGTTTAGTAAAGCAGCAGAAATATACTTTATTTTAGATTGACTATCCGCATATATAAACCTCAATGATTTTGTAAACAACCTTTGCGTCCTTTGTGCTCTTCCTTTGTGCCCGCCCGGATAACTGGCCGGACGGGTACTTTGTGTTAAAAAAGGAACAGAACCACGAAGGCCACTAAGAAAATGCAACACAAAGGGCCCATGGGTTATCTTGGTTGCTGTGTGCGGATACTCAAATACTTTATTTTAAAATTACCATATTGGCAGGTGCTTCTCAAACTTTCTTACCGGCAGGCAAAATATCTTTTCTTCCCTTTTTCGACAGGCACTACCTGATAAACGGTAAGGCTGGTTTACAACGCTGCTGTTATCTTTACACAAAGCAACCTAAATATGACAAACAGGTTAATTCGGTTTTGTATGGCCTTACTGTTTATTGCACAGGCATGTAAAGCGCAAACATCTTCCACACCAAAAATGGATTTTGAAACGTACAACCCGCCATCAACATTAGTAGTTCCTGAACATAAACTAACGAGGGCAAAATACCCTTTTATTGACGTGCATAACCACCAGTGGGATATGCCGGGACAGGATGTTCATTTACTGGTTTCACAAATGGACGCATTGAATATGAAAGTAATGGTAAACCTTAGCGGAAAAGGTTATAAAGATTTCAATGGGCAGCTTGATGTGAATGATCATGATTACCTTGTTCGTTCACTAAATAAAATAAAAGCCGAGGGCGCAGGACGTGTGATACTTTTTACCAATCTTTCCTTCACCGGCTTTGGTGAACCGGGCTGGATTGACAAGACATTAAAAGAACTTGAACTTGATGTAAAGGCTGGAGCAAAGGGGCTTAAAATTTATAAAGACCTCGGCCTTTATTACAAGGATAACAAAGGCAAAATAATACGGGTTGATGATCCGCGCCTTGACCCTATTTGGGATAAATGCGCAGAGTTAAAGATACCTGTACTGATACATACAGCCGACCCCAAACCATTTTGGCAACCGATGGATGCCAACAACGAACGCTGGCTGGAGCTTGCAACCCACCCTGACCGTAAAAGAAGCAATACCAACCCCGCGCCGTGGGATACTTTAATAGCGGAGCAACACCGCGTTTTTAAAAGGCATCCCAACACTACTTTTTTCGCGGCGCATTTTGGTTGGTATGCAAATGATCTTGGCACCTTATCAAAATTGCTGGACGATATGCCCAACGTGATGGTAGAGTTTGGGGCTGTAATTGCCGAATTAGGCAGGCAACCGCGCGCCGCGAAAGCATTTTTTATAAAATACCAGGACAGGATCTGTTTTGGCAAAGACAGTTGGGTGCCTGAAGAATACACGACGTATTTTCGCGTGCTGGAAACGGAAGATGAATATTTTCCCTATCATAAAAAATACCATGCCTTTTGGCGCATGTATGGTTTGGGGCTGCCCGACGATGTTTTAAAAAAGATCTATTACAAAAAATGCATTGCGCATTATTCCTGGCATTGATAAAAGTATGTTCCCGGAATAACCTGTCAGACGGAGACCGTCAGACAGGTTATTCCAAAAGATGACCCGACCTTCGGCGTAGTGATTTGGGATGTATTTGCAAACATATTCAGTACCGGGATACCGGTCAGACGGAGACCGTCAGACCGGTATCCCGGCATTATTTTCGCATTAAAGTAACTATATGGAAAACAAAACTTTTGAAGTTGAATTTGATCACGACGGCAAGTATTACAAAGGCTGGGCAACACCGAATGGTTTAAAAAAAGATAATGGCATGCCGGGATCGTACCACGTTGTTTTAAACGGTGTGATGTTTGGCAATGTATCGCAGAATAATATAACATGGGTTGTGGATGAGCAACGCCCCGATGAACTAACACAGGCAGTGGGAAAATTTATTGAAGAAGTTTACCAAAGTGTTTAGCACATTGGATGGGAAGGCTTATCATTAATTCTTAAATAAATCATACATTTATTAAAATTAAATGTTATGACCTACTTTGGCTTTTCGGGCTTGTTTTTCCTTATTGTTTTTGCCATTGCTATTATCCCGGCCATTTTTTATTTGCTAACTCTGCAGAATGCTTTATATGCCGTTTCACCCGGCAACCGAAGGATGCCTCCCGGCAATGTTTGGCTGTTATTTATTCCTGTTTTTAATATCATTTATATATTCATCGTTGTTGAAGCCATTGGATCATCGTTTAAACTGGAATATGAAAAATTTGGGGTATTCCCCGGCGACAAACCGACCTACAATTTAGGCCTTGCAATGGCAATAGTTCAGATATGCAGCATTTTTATCCCTTTCGGCGGAATCGTAAGCTTTGTTTTGTGGATTGCCCACTGGGTTAAAGTAAATGAGAATAAAAACGAGATCATTAACCTTCGTAACAACAGCAGGTTAGGAGATAATGAGCCTTCGATTTTTACGGATAATGGTTGATGCCTTTATGCCATTTGTTACCTCCTGCTTTCAGAAGAAATCGCAAAAGACCCCACAAAATGAACTTGAATTAGCTAAGAAAATGAAAAAGGAGTATTTCAATGAAAAATGAAAAAAATAAAGACCTCACTTCCTTTTCTGACCATCGGCCACCTTGTATTAAATGTAACTTACTAAAAAACAAATTATAGAAACTTTACAATGAAGGGCTTTGTCACAAAGTCTCTTCATTTCATTGACCATAATCCTCTGCGATACTAAGGGGCTAACATTCAGCAAAAATTTCTTAATTTTAGAACATGGATATTAAAAACCTCATTACTATTGATAATGATATTTTAGGTGGCCAGCCCGTATTTACCGGAACGCGCGTGCGGTGGAGAGCCTGTTTGACCATTTAGAAGCAGGTGTTTCGCTTGATGATTTTTTAGATGACTTTCCCACAGTCACAAAAGAACAGGCTATTGCGGTTCTTGAAACGGCTTTGAAAGACGACAATTTTTATAAATCATTCGGTGCATTTGCCTCTAAAAAGCCTGCGGAAGAAATAATCGCTGATATAAAATTAAGCAAGGAATTTAGAAAAAAAGAAATCAAGTTCTGATGCTGTTTCTGTCTGACAAAGTAAAGAATATGAACAAGCTATTAAAAACAGTTCCACTTAAGACTATGATAGGCATACATATTGGTAAGCGTGGGGCTGAAGGAGAGAAGTCTTTGAAAACGAGTTGAAAAATGAATTGTTTGGGCACCGTAAAAACAGGCAACGCAAGAAAAACAAGCGAAATAAATTGTAAATTTGAACATTAAAACATTTCCAATGACAAGACAAGCTATTATAGAACGTACAGTTAAGGTAATAAACCAACTGCCTGAAGAAAAAGCTTCTGAGATAGCTGATTTTGCCGATTTTATTATAAAAAGATATGACGAACAGTTATTGACCGACAATATTCAACAATTAGTAATAGAAAGCACCGCTTTTAGTTTTTTAAATGACGAAGAAGACCTTTATACATTGACTGACCTGAAAGAAAGGTACAAATGAATAAAGGCGATATTATCCTCATCCCATTTCCTTTTACCGATTTAACGGGAAATAAACTAAGGCCTGCTGTAGTTTTAATTGAAACCGGTTACGACTTGACTGTTTGTTTTATCACGACCCAAATTAAATGGAAAGAAGCGACTGATATTGAGCTTTTTCCATCAATACATAACGGGATCAAAAAGCCGTCTTTAATTCGGCTATCTAAAATTGCCACAGTGGACAAATCATTGTCCGTTGGAAAATTAGGTGAGCTTCAAAAGCATGAAATAGCTGAATTGAACCTAAAACTAAAAAAGCTTTTACAACTTAATTAAAATGCCATATAAACATTTTTATGTTTTCCTTATCACACTCATCACTTTTCTACACGCATCAGCCCAGCAAGACCTAAAGCTTTGGTATAAACAACCCGCCGCCGTTTGGACGGAAGCATTGCCGGTTGGCAATGGCAGGCTGGGGGCGATGGTATTTGGAAATGTGAATAATGAATTATTGCAATTGAATGAAGCAACCTTATGGACCGGCGGCCCTGTAAAAACAAATGTAAACCCATCTGCAAAAGACTATCTCCCTAAAGTAAGGGAAGCCTTATTTGCCGGCGATTACCAGGCCGCGGTGGAGTTAACCAAACACATGCAGGGGCTGTATTCGCAAAGCTATTTACCCCTTGCAGACCTTCATATACACCAGCAGTTGCCTGGCGATGCGCCATCTGCTTATTACCGCGATCTTGATATTGCTAATGCGGTCGCCACTACCCGCTTTACCGTTGACGGTGTTGAATATACCCGCGAAGTTTTTGTTTCGGCGCCTTCACAGGTAATTGTAATAAAGCTTACAAGCAGCAAGGCGAAAATGATCAACGCGGTTATAACTACCAGCAGCCTTGTTCATTTTAAAAATGCGGTGATCAGTAACAGCGAAATATCTTTAACAGGCAAAGCGCCCGCGCATATTGAACCCAGCTATGTTGATGTAAAAAAAGATCCGGTTATTTATGATGATGGCAGCAGTTGCAACGGAATGCGTTTTGAATTATTGGTAAAGGCTATTACAAAAGATGGCAGTGTAACAACCGATACATCCGGCATTCATGTAAATAATGCTACTGAAGTAGTGCTTTTACTTTCTGCCGCAACCAGTTTTAATGGTTTTGATAAATGCCCCGATAAGGATGGAAAAGATGAACACGTGCTTGCCATAAATTATTTAACCAAGGCATCGGGCAAGTCATATAACGCTTTGCTGGATGAACACCTGGCCGACTATCATAAATACTTTAACCGCGTATCGCTTTCATTCAACAATAATAAAAGCAGCAAAACATCTTTACCAACCGATGACAGGCTGGACGCTTATACAAAAGGGGGTGACGATGACGGGCTTGAAGCATTGTATTTTCAGTTTGGCAGGTATTTGCTCATCTCTTCGTCACGCACACCCGGGGTGCCTGCCAGCCTGCAGGGTATTTGGAACAAAGACCTGAGGCCGCCATGGAGTTCCAATTATACCATCAACATCAACACGGAAATGAATTACTGGCCTGCGGAAGTAACCAACCTGCCGGAGATGCATCAGCCTTTATATGATCTGATCAAAGATCTTTCTATAACAGGCAAAACAACAGCGAAAGAATTTTATGGCATGCCGGGTTGGGTGGCGCATCACAATTCAGATATATGGGCATTATCAAATCCTGTGGGCAATGTTGGTGAAGGTGATCCCCGCTGGGCAAACTGGCCTATGGGTGGCAACTGGCTGGTGCGCAACTTATGGGAGCATTACCTTTTTTCTGGTAATACGGCATTTCTAAAAAATACCGCTTACCCTTTGATGAAAGGCGCAGCGCAGTTCTCGCTCGCATGGCTCGTGAAAGACAGCAGCGGCTACTGGGTTACCGCACCTTCAACCTCGCCAGAGAATGAATATTTTTATGATGGAAAAAAACGGGCTGTTGTATCCATTGCCTCCACCATGGACATGAGCATTCTGCGCGACCTATTTGGCAATCTTATTAAGGCATCTGAAATTTTGGGGATTGACCCCTCCTTTCGCGATACCCTTATTAAAGTGCGGGAAAAACTTTACCCCTTTAAAGTAGGCCACAAAGGCAACCTGCAGGAATGGTTTGAGGATTATGATGATGTAGAACCGAATCACCGGCACACGTCGCATTTGTATGGGTTACATCCCGGCAATCAAATATCACCCCTCACCACGCCGGAATTGGCAAATGCTGCAAAACGTACACTGGAGTTGCGCGGTGATGATGGCACAGGCTGGAGCCTTGCATGGAAAGTTAATTTTTGGGCGCGCCTACTCGATGGCGACCACGCCTATAAACTTTACCGCAACCTTTTTCGTTTAACAAGAGAGAACGGCTATAATATGAGCAATGGGGGCGGCGCTTATCCCAATATGTTTGACGCACATCCGCCTTTCCAGATTGATGGCAACTTTGGTGGCACAGCGGGCGTTGCGGAAATGCTTTTACAAAGCCAAAACAATGAATTGTATTTGCTGCCTGCTCTCCCTTCAAAATGGCAAAGCGGTATGGTTAAAGGGTTGCGGGCCAGGGGCGGTTTTGAGGTAAGTATAGAATGGGAAAAGGGTAATATTAAAAAAGCTACTATTTTAGCGTTAAACAGAAATGTTTGCAGTGTGCGCACCAATAGTGCAGTTATTTTAAAAGGCACAGCAATAGTTTCAAAAAAATCAACTATTGGGTACACCCTTTCTTTTGCAGCAGAGAAGGGGAAAGTATACGAATTGTTGGGAATGTGATGATCGCCCGAGCTGAATATTGAACTAACCGTACAAGAGGGCGACGCAACAAAAGTTGAACAAAGAAAAAATGTTGGGTAGATAATTAGTAAATTGCTGAAAATGACACGGAAAGAATTATATAACCAGCGCTTATTAAAAGAGGCGGAGCAAAGGGTGATACAAATGCACACCCGCCGCCACTTTATAAAAGAAAGCGCCATGGGTTTAGGCGCATTGGCGTTGGGCGCATTAATGGGTTGCGGCAGCAAAGGCGATATGTCGTCCCAAATTGCCTTTGACCCTGCGCATCCACTGGCTCCTAAGCTGCCGCCATTTCCGGGCAAGGCAAAAAGTATTATTTACCTGCACATGGCAGGTGCACCATCGCAATTAGAGCTGTTTGATTTTAAGCCTGAGCTTGCTAAAATGGATGGGCAGCTTTGCCCGCCATCGTTGCTGGAAGGCAAGCGTTTTGCTTTTATCCGCGGCGTACCAAAAATGCTTGGCCCGCAGGCAAAGTTTGCGCAGTATGGGCAGAGCGGCGCATGGGTTAGCGATAACATGCCACACCTTGCCACCATTGTTGATGAATTGAGTTTTTTAAAAGCAGTTACTACCGACCAGTTTAACCATGGGCCCGCCCAATTGATGGTGCATACCGGCAGCGCACGCTTAGGCAGGCCGAGTATGGGTAGCTGGGTGACTTACGGATTAGGTACAGAAAATCAAAACCTGCCCGGCTTTGTAGTACTTACTTCAGGGGGTAAAAACCCTGATGCGGGTAAAAGCGTTTGGGGCAGCGGATTTTTGCCCAGCGTTTACCAGGGAGTGCAATGCAGGAGCGAGGGCGATCCGGTACTCTTTATCAAAGACCCGGACGGCATGAACCGGGACCTGCGCAAAGCTTCTATTGATGCCATTAACCAGGTGAATGAGGAAGAGTATAAGAATTATAATGATCCTGAAATATTGTCACGCATTTCGCAATACGAGATGGCGTATAAAATGCAGATATCCGTTCCTGAGGTAATGAATATTAATGATGAGCCGCAATATATTCATGATATGTATGGCACTAAACCCGGCCAGGCATCTTTGGCCAATAATATATTGCTGGCAAGAAAACTGGTGGAGAAAGGGGTACGTTTTGTGCAGTTATTTGACTGGGGATGGGATAGCCATGGCACCGATGCGAGCCTTGCTATTGATATCGGCTTCATAAACAAATGCCGCGAAAGCGATAAGGCTGTAACGGCGTTGATACTCGACCTTAAACAACGCGGGTTATTAGATGAAACGCTGGTGATATGGGGAGGAGAATTCGGCAGAACACCCATGATGGAAAACCGCGAAGGAAAACAGAATCCTTTTAAGGGCAGGGATCATCACACCGATGCATTTACCATTTGGATGGCCGGCGCAGGCATAAAAAAAGGCTTTTCTTACGGAGAAACAGACGAAATAGGCTACAGCACTATAAGCGGCAGGGTTGACCCTTTTGATGTACAGGCCACTGTACTAAACCGCCTTGGCTTTGACCACGAAAAATTCACTTATAACTTCCAGGGCCGGCCGTTCAGGTTGACGGATGTAAAAGGGAAGGTGATTGAGGAAGTGATAGCGTAAGATTTGAAGCCCCCGCCCCCTAAAGGGGAGTAAAGAAGCAGGCATTACTTACTATAGTTAATGAATGTTAAGCATGATTATATTCATGGCATATTATACACTCGAGCAATATGAACTTTTACTAAAGTATGCGAATGACCGTAAAAAGCTGAATGATCATTGGCAGGACTGGCTTGTACAATATATTAAGGCTAAAAGCGGCCTAGTAAATGATTTTGAAGTAGAGGATTTTCATATCGATGTAGAGAAAATGCAGGCTTACTTCAAAAAAAATGGACTGAAAAATGTTAGTGCTAACAGGGCAATTTATGTACGCAAACAGGGCATGATATCGCATAAAAAATAATTGCACTCCCGCCCCACCTTTTCGGGCAATTGTTCATCGCCCTCAAGAAACCATAGAAGTACATGGGTATCTAATAAATATTGCATTACATGTATTCTTTAAAATCTTCCAGCGGCTCGTCAAAGTCGGGCGATATTTCAATCAATCCCCTGGCACAACCAAACTTACGTTCTTTAATAGCCTCCCCGGTTTTTGTTTTTTGCTTCAAAAAAGCAACAAAATCTGATACCTCAACCTTTAATTCATCGGGCAATGTCGAAATTTCTGTATATAATTGGTAATCTGTCATACCATGTTTTTAAAAAAGCTGATCAAATTTAGTTAAAATTCAGGAAATAAACTTCCTGTTCCCCTTTCACGGCATCTTCTTTACCTTTGCCATCCTTTCAAATAAAGTCTATAGATAATGAGCCAGCATTTATCAGAGCAGGAGATCATTCGCCGTGAAAAATTAGCAAAGCTACAGGCTGCGGGTATTGATCCTTTTCCTGCACCGCTTTATCCCGTTACGCACTACTCAACCGATATAAAACAACAATACACAGAAGAAACAAAAGACAATTTTGCCAGCGTTTGTGTGGCAGGCAGGGTAATGAGCATTAACGACAGGGGTAAAGTTTTTTTTTATTAAGATACAGGACAGCAAAGGCATTATACAAGTATATGTAAAACGCGATGACCTTTGCCCCGGCGACGACAAATCATTTTGGGATGTTGTAATAAAGCCGCTTGATTACGGAGATATTATTGGTGTAACCGGCTACGTATTTGTAACTAAAACCGGTGAAACATCTATACATACGCAAACCATAACCTTATTAACCAAATCGCTAAAGCCTTTACCGGTTGTTAAGCGTGACGAGGAGGGCCATGTGTTTGATGCGGTAACCGACCCTGAATTCCGCTACCGGCAGCGTTATGCCGACCTCATCATTAACCCCGGTGTAAAAGACGCATTCATTAAACGTACCAGGCTGATAAATACCATGCGCGAATTCTTAAATGAGAAGGGTGCGCTGGAAGTTGATACGCCGGTATTGCAGGCTATTCCCGGTGGAGCGGCGGCAAAGCCTTTTGTTACGCATCACAACACGCTGGATATGCCTTTTTACCTGCGTATAGCCAATGAGCTTTATTTAAAAAGGCTAATAGTTGGAGGGTTTGACTGGGTGTATGAGTTTAGCCGCAATTTCAGGAATGAGGGAATGGACAGAACGCATAACCCTGAATTTACCGTGCTGGAATGGTACACTGCATACAAAGATTATTTCTGGATGATGGATACCACCGAGCAATTATTTGAGCGTATTGCTATTGCCCTGCATGGCACTACCGATGTGCAGTTTGGCGATAAGGTCATCAACTTTAAAGCGCCTTACAGGCGTATCTCCATGTACGATGCTATTACAGAAAGCACCGGTATTGATGTGAGCGCAATGGATGAGGAAGCACTGCGAGGCGTATGCAGGCAATTGCATATTGAAACCGATGCTACCATGGGCAAAGGCAAACTGATTGATGAAATATTCAGCGCGAAAGAAGATAACTATATTCAGCCAACTTTTATTACCGACCATCCGGTTGAAATGAGCCCACTTACCAAAAAGCACCGCAGCAAAGCGGGATTGGTTGAGCGTTTTGAACTGTTCATCAATGGCAAAGAAATTGCCAACGCCTATACTGAATTAAACGACCCTATTGACCAGCGCGAGCGTTTTGAAGAACAGGCACGGCTAATGGAAAGAGGGGATGATGAAGCGATGTTTATAGACTACGATTTTTTAAGAGCGCTTGAATATGGCATGCCCCCCACAAGCGGCATTGGTATTGGCATTGACCGTTTATGCATGCTTATGACAAACCAGCCGTCCATACAGGATGTGTTGCTTTTCCCGCAAATGAGGCCGGAGAAAAATAGTAATGAGCAGTAAAACAATGGATTTCTGATTTCGAGATTTGGCGATATTGGGATTTATTTCAAATCTCCAAATTCCGCAATCCCAAAATCAACATGCTGTTGATCTCTGATTTTGAGATTTAGTGATTTTGAGATTTATTTTCAAATCTCCAAATTCCGAAATCCTAAAATCAGCGTGCCATTGATTTGTGATTTTGAGATTCAGTGATATTGGGGTTTACTCTCAAATCTCTAAATCCCGCAATCCCAAGGTCAGCAATTCCAGTTTGTGTGCATAAAATCTGCATGCATGCTAAAATAATTTATCTACCTTTTCCTTCTAAAACCTTCTCCCATATGAACAAAAATCCTGTTTCACGTATCGCCATGATCATTTACGGCTTAGTAATGATCGCGTTTAGCATCAATCATTTTCGCTATGGCGCCGGTATGGCAGGCGCTGTACCTTCATATATGCCCGCGCATACTGTTTTGGTCTATTTGGTTGGGGCCGGGCTTGCACTTGCAGGCTTAGCCTTTATTATCAACATGCAGGTTAAACTTGCGGGGTATTTATTGGGTACCATGCTGCTGATTATTGCATTAACCGTCCAACTGCCGCCGGTATTGAATGGAACCGATCCAAACAGTATGTTTTACGCAGGCCTTCTTAAAGATACCGGCCTTGCCGCCGCTGCTTTTTTCATTGCCAGTAAAGCATCCTGATCTTTTATATTTTAACTACCTATAGGTGTTAAAGTAAGCTCCGCACATTTTTGGCGGGGCTTTTTTGTTGGGGATAATGAAAGTATTGATGTTTCGCACCCACGGCGCTCTAATACAAAAACTGCATCCTATTCTAACGTTTCGCCTCTACGAGGTTTAATGATATTTTGTAATAGGTTCTTCTAACTTATCTTCTACGTCTCCTCGTCGCGAGGAGAGGATTATTACCAGTATATCCCTATCTTGTGGCAAATTAATGGTGTGAACAAAAAGCTATTTATTCCCCGGGTAATATTTGCAGGTTTTATTATTGTTGGCATCAATTCAATAATAAAAGGTATTTCGCAGAATGAAATTTGGCGGGTAATTTTAGCTTCTGTTGCAATTGCTGTTTTTGCTTTTTTATTGGTTGTTACTTTTATAAAGCAAAAGGCTGTTGCAAGTAAATAGGTAAAACTTACAAAACTGATATTGAAAAGCCCCGCTAAAACCGGGGCTTTATTTTTTTAATTGCCCCGCGCCTTTAGGGCGGGGCAATTCACTATTTAGCCCAATTAATTTCAGCAGATTTTACATCCCTTGAATTTGTTCCGATGCGGACAAAGAACTGCCCTGCTTCCCAATCGTATTTAAGATCGCTATTATAAAATTTCAACTCGTTTGTGGTTATCGTAAATGTAACATCCTTGCTTTGGCCAGGTTGCAGCATAACTTTTTGAAACCCTTTAAGGTCTTCAACGCTTCTTGTAACGCTTGCCACAGGGTCGCTGATGTATAATTGCACAGTTTCTTCGCCTGCATATTTACCGGTATTGGTAACTGTAACAGTTGCCATTAAGGGCTCATTACCTTTCAAACTGGTTTTATTAAGCTTAACATCGCTGTAGCTGAAATTTGTATAGCTTAAGCCATAACCAAAAGGATACAAAGGATCGTTCGCCACATCAAGATAATCTGACTTGAACTTCGCATTATCTTCGCCGTTGTATGGGCGGCCGGTATGCTTATGGTTATAATACACCGGTATTTGACCTACGCTACGCGGGAACGATGCAGTTATTTTCCCCGAAGGGTTATAATTGCCAAACAGTACATCGGCAATAGCATTACCCGCTTCGGTGCCTGCAAACCATGCATCAAGAATGGCAGGCACGTGCCCATCTTCATACGTTAAGGTTAGCGGCCTTCCGTTGAATAAAACCAGTACCACCGGCTTGCCTGTTTGCAGCAATGCCTTTAACAAATTTTCCTGGCTTTCTGGAATGCTTATGTCCGACCTGCTGGAAGCCTCGCCCGTCATATCTGCCGCTTCGCCCAAAGCCGCAACCACCACGTCTGCTTTGTTAGCCGCATCCACCGCTTCCTTTATCATGTCTGAAGGTGTTCTTGTGTCCACTGTTATCTCGGGGCCAAAAACATTGGTTCTTTTTACCAGCATCGGATCATCAGATATATTAGCGCCTTTTGCGTAAATTATATTTACATCCCCGGCTACATTTCCAATCCCTTCCCTAAGGCTTACAGATTTATCAGGGTCACCCGAAACACTCCATGTGCCCAGCATGTTTCTTTTGCTGTCGGCAAGCGGCCCTACCAACGCAATGGTGCCGGATCTTTTCAGGGGCAGTAACTGGTTATCATTTTTGAGCAGCACAAAAGCATGCACGGCAATTTCACGTGCGGCTTTCCTGGTACTTGCGGTTAATATTTCTTTTCCCGGCCTTGAGTTATCCATGTAACGATACGGATCGTCAAACAAACCAAGTTTATATTTGGCCTCAAGTATTCTCCTGCAGGCATCGTCAATTTGCTTTTGGGTAGTTTTGCCTTCTGCCAATGATTTCTTTACCGTATTTAACATGCCTTCGCTTACCATATCCATATCCAGCCCCGCATTTAATGCGAGTGTGGATACAGTTTGTATATCACCCATACCATGATTGATCATTTCGCTTACGCTTGTATAATCTGATACCACAAGTCCTTTAAAGCCCCATTGCTTGCGCAGCAGGTCAGTAAGCAGCCATTTGTTGCCTGTTGCAGGCACGGCGTCAATCTCGTTGAAGGAGCTCATTACACTACCCACTCCGGCGTCAACAGCTGCTTTATAGGGCGGCAGGTAATATTCATACATTCTTATCCGGCTCATATCAACCGTATTATAATCGCGGCCGGCTTCGGCGGCGCCGTATAACGCAAAATGTTTTACACATGCCATTAACGTATGTGTGCTTTTATAATCGCTGCCCTGGTAACCTTTAACCATAGATGCCGCTATTTGCGAACCCAGGAACGGGTCTTCACCCGAGCCTTCTGATATCCTTCCCCAGCGCGGGTCGCGGGCTATATCAACCATAGGTGAAAATGCCCAGTTAAGCCCATCGGCGGTGGCCTCATCAGCGGCAATGCCTGCACTTCTTCTTATTAAAGCAGTATCCCAGCTGCATGATAATCCCAGCGGAATAGGGAATATTGTTCTGTGACCATGTATAACATCAAGCCCAAATATGAGTGGTATATGCAGGCGCGAATTTTTAACGGCTATGTCCTGCGCCTGGCGCACTTTATCGGGGCCGGTTATACCAAACAGGCCGCCCACCTGCCCTTTGCGAATTTTATCATCCACATCTTTACTAACCACGGATCCTGTAACGGCGCCCCCCGGTGTTACTAAGTTTAGCTGGCCAATCTTTTCGTCCACGGTCATTTTGCTCATCAGGCTGTTTATAAAGGCATCCATCTTTGCATCCTGCGCGCGGGAGTAAACACTTACAATAATTAATAGTGCGGGAAATAATATTTTTTTCATCTGGCAATTTGTTTTGAAGTTGAGTTGCTAAAAGCGGAACGAATATACAAAGTAACACGAATAGAAATCTTCTGCCAACACGAATTAGGGCGACACACGAATTAAAACCAAGTAGCCAAACGCCCTATACAGTTTCCAGCTTCCAGTTTACGAATACCCAGCTTGGTATTCACAGAGTTTTGTGTGTATGTTTTTGTTTTGCTACGAAATTTCGGAGTTTGGAATTTAAATCCTGGAATTTACTTTCCCGATCAGTTATGGCAATAAAAAGCCAGGCGACGCAGGTACGTTATCCTGCATTTGGCGGGATTACGCATGAGCGGTGTTTTTTCACCTGTTGATAAGGTCTGTAAGGTTTCAAAAACCTTATAGGTCTTGATTCATCTACCAATCATCTCTTCACTAACCCGTACAACTTTACGCGAATGAAAGAGTTTTTGTACGGAAGTATTGTCTGAACTATGATTAGTCCAATGGACTCCTGCAAAGGGCAGATTTATAGCCTGCACGACTGTACATTCAGGCGGGGATTGTGAGGGTTGAATGCTTTATGCCATTCGCCAGGCGCTTGATCGCGCAAAGCAAACAGCGTAACCAATTTTTTATGCTGAAACATTGTTTGTAATATACAAAAAATAATTGGCTTTTTTGTAAAAGTGGGACACTATTTTTTGAAGAATTTTAGGAGGAGGCTGGTAGTGAAATGTGTGTTAGATAAATAAAAATAAACTGCCTGCAATTTTGGTTAGCTTTATAAATTAAGTATATTTATTTAATTGTATAACCATATACAACGCAATATCCTTTATCCAAAATACAACGGCCGGGGGAGAGGTGTTGCTAAAAAAGAAACCCGGTTCGTTCAGCTTATAAAAATAACTTAATGTTTAATGTTTTAATTGCTTGTTTAGATAACTGGAACACCACTGCTGAAATACCTTTTATACTAAAAAAAGGCGGTTGTAATGTAACCGTGTATTGCTCGGCAAAGTCATGGCTTTTGTCAAACAGTTATTATGATAAATGGATTGAAAGCAATGCAGATAAAAAAACATATGCAGATGAATTAATTGGGCTAATGAAAAGCGGAACCTATCAATGGATAATTCTTGCGGATGAACCTTTGATAAAATACATGAATGAAGAAATAGATTCAGAAGAAATGTTTATAAAAATAATGCCTGTCATAAAAATGCAGCACAGGCAGGCGCTGAGCTCAAAAAGAGCATTCGCTGATTTTTGCATAGCTAATGCAATAGGCGCACCCGGTTATACAACTTATAATGGCGAAGAGGATCTTGACAGGATAAAAACCGGGCTCCGGTTTCCGGTGATCAATAAGGTGGATTTTAGCTGGGGAGGCGTTAATATGTTTGTTACTAATAGCTACGAAGAATTCCTTGTGAACCTGCATAAAATACCACGGAATGAAAATGTAATGATCCAGGAGTTTATTAGGGGGAATGAAATACCGGTTGAGGCGTTGTTTTACCAGGGGGAGCTAATGGCATACAACACTTCTAAAATACTTCAATTTGATAAAGGCCCCTTTACTTATTCAACAAGGCGGCTTTACTATGATGATAAAGCGATACAGCCGCTGCTGGTTGAACTGGGTAAAAAACTCGGCCTTAACAGTTTTGTGAATATTACTTATGTGTACAGCCCTGAAACAGATAAATATTACCTGCTTGAGGCCGATGCAAGGCCTAATTCATGGATGGCTTATGGCAGGTTTACCGGGCATGATTTTTCGGAAGGCGTTAAACGTATTGTAAGCGGTGATTATACTGCAGGATATAAAGAGATGCCTATGAAAAAGCCGTTTGTAGAAGTTGCTTTATTTTACAAAGACATCATGCGTGCATTATGGCAAAATGAACTAAAGGGCATTTTGCGCTGGGTGTTTAATTATAAAGGGTATTGGCGTTACTTGCCTTTTTATGATAAAAAGCTAACGAAAAGAATATTCGCTGAATTAAAGGAAATACTGGTACATAAATGGAAGAAACTAACGGGACAAAAAAAATAAGATTTTAGTACATATCCAATTATACTGCATTAACCACGGCTTTAAAGCCCGGCTTATTTTATTTAATCTTGTATTCCTTTTTCAACAGTTTTATAAAATCTATTTCTTCTTTTTTAAAGTCAAGCAAAAGCTGGCGGTAATTAAGTACTACTAATTGTTCGTTCCAAACACTGTTTGCATATTTTGCCAGCAGTTTTGGATTAGTATCCAGCAATGGCATTGGCCGGTGCCTGTAAACTGGGTCAATCACAAAATCAGTATCACTATTAGCAGCCGAATCAAATCCGTCCCTGCCGGCATAATATTTTAAATAGCTTAAATTAAATATATCTTCTGCTTCGTTAACGCTTTGTTGGCTGTACGATTCATATATCTTTAAAAAATCTTTCAGGTTTATTATATAGTTATCATAGTTAACTATTTCATCAGCAACTGCTTTATTTGTAATTAAATGCATGGTGCCTGAATTTTTTAACTGGATCAGCGTTCTCTCGGAAGGAATAAAGGGCGCGTCTGCGGTGGTAACCGTATAAAGGTTGTAAAGGCTGTGGTTTATGCTGTCAACCGGTTTGTAATTTCTAAGTAAATTTACCATGGTATCATAAGAAAGTGCATCCCGGTAATTCTGGCTTATGGAAGTATCAATAACAGAGGTATCGCTTGCCAGGTCTTCAAGAAGAGACCGTACAATCCCTGTTTCTTTTGCCTGGTCGCCCAGGTACTCGCGGTAACTCTCGGCGAAAAATCCCAGTGTAACCGCCAGGAATATCATGATAAACTCAAGAATATATTCTTTCCATGGCTTAGGTTTATGATGCAGGTTGGGGTGGTGATGTACTTCCATATCAGCAGTTTGTTGTTCTGTGTTTGATGTTGTTGATTGTTCAGTGCCCGGATATTCAGTTTGTATAAATGGCGGTTCCTGCAAAATATTTTCATTTACAGTTTCGTCTTCCAAATTGGGTATTTGCTCTTTGGAATTTTCGTTGGGTATGTTTTCGTCTGAAGGCATTGAATACCAAACAAGATAATCCGTTTTTAATTTACACGCAAGAAAAGCGATGTTTTTTTCAGGGAGGAATGAGTAATGATTTTTTTTGCCGAATGCCATGTAAGGATTAAGACATTTGTTTTATGCTTCCCTGTGAAATTGTTTACCCTTGTTATATACAATAGAAAGAGGTAAAGCCCGCGGAGCTTTACCTCTTTCTATTATTAATATCTGTAAATCTTTTTATTACAGTTATACCAAATTCCAATGGCCGCCAATCCAAAACCATCCGCCATTTGCTCTTTGGTGCCAATATCCTCTAACCCATACCTTGTGAGGATCGTGCAACCTCCAGTAACCTGTTTGCCAGGTATAAGTATTATTCCTCCAAACCCATTCGCCTTCTATCCACTCATGGTTGGCTGATGGTGCAGGTGGCCTTGCAACAACAGGTTCGGGCGGCACTGACCTTACAAAAACCTCTTCCGGAATTCTTCTCCAATATCCTTTTACCCAATACCATTCGCCATTAGGCCATTGCGCCCAATGCCCTTTCATCCATATATGGTCTCTTTCGGGGATTGTCCAGTAACCGGTTTGATAAATATAATTATTGTTCTGCCATACCCATTCGCCGTTAACCCAGATATGTCTTGGCGATGGTGCAGGAGGCCGTAAATAGTTTGGCTCAGGAAGATAGGCGCGTACACCAACGTGTGGTATTTGTCGCCAATAGCCCTGGCGCCAATACGAGGTACCATCGGCGTTTCTAACCCACTCGCCTCTTTCCCAAACATGGTCTCTTTCCGGCACTGTCCAGTAACCTGGCTGCCATACGTAATTATTGTTTCTCCAAGCCCATTCTCCTTCTATCCAAACATGGTTTACAGAGGGTTGCTCGGGCCGCTCATAAAAAGGCTCAGGGGGTACCACTTTAATGGAAAAACTTATTTGTGCATGGCTGGCATTAATAAAACATGCACCAATGAAAAACAGCAAACAGGCGAAAATTATTTTTTTCATACTATGAAGTTTTGTTTATGAAAAAGTTTTAGGTACAAAGATTACAATTAAAATATATATCGTTATAAATATTAATAGTTAATATTTTAAAGGTACATAAAAAAGTGATTGCTGATTAAGTGATATTGTGATTTGGTGATTTTTAAAATAGCATTATATAAATCTCCAGATCCCTCAATCTCAAAATCAGCTATAAAAATACAATTGCTGATTGCGGGATATTGGGATTCGGTGATTTTTAAAATAGCATTATATAAATCTCCAGATCCCTCAATCTCAAAATCAGCTATAAAAATACAATTGCTGATTGCGGCATATTGGGATCTGGTGATTTTAAGAAATGCATCGTATAAATCTCAAAATTCCCTCAATCTCAAAATCAGCTATAAAAATACAATTGCTGATTGCGGCATATTGGGATCTGGTGATTTTAAGAAATGCATCGTATAAATCTCAAAATTCCCTCAATCTCAAAATCAGCTATAAAAATACAATTGCTGATTGCGGCATATTGGGATCTGGTGATTTTAAGAAATGCATCGTATAAATCTCAAAATCCCTCAATCTCAAAATCAGCCATAAAAATACAATTGCTGATTGCGGGATATTGGGATTGGGTGATTTTTAGTAACACATCATATAAATCTCAAAATCCCTCAATCTCAAAACCAGCAATAGCACCCCGGTGTTGCACTATAACTATTTCGTTATGTACGACTACAGGAGCGTTGGAAGGTTTAAATTTTTCAGGCCAAATTATTGCCAGAGTATTCATTGACGAAATGTGTTTTAAAAAGCTCAGCATATTGCCGTTGTATAAGTGTACGACGCCCGCCTGAATGGTGCATTCGGGCAGGCCACTACAGCAAAATAGCGATTATTCAGCTAAGTACACAAACCTACTTATTTATTTTACACCTATCTTTATTACAAACAATTGCGATATGAAAAAACTGTTGCTGCTGATGTTTTTATTTATTATGGCCCGCACAATTGCTATGGCCCAAACAAGCAAAGTGTTTGATGATCTTTCAATGAAGAGTAAAATTCTTGGGATGGAGAGGAAATATGCTGTTTACCTGCCGCCCGGTTATGAAACTTCTGAACGCAGTTACCCCGTATTATACCTGCTGCATGGCGCGGGCGACGACCAAACCGGATGGGTGCAGTTTGGCGAAGTACAAAACATTACTGACAAGGCAATAAGCGACGGTTCGGCTACTGCAATGATCATTGTTATGCCTGATGCTAATACAGGTAAGCGCGGCTATAGCAACGATGCTACAGGCAAATGGCGTTATGAAGACTTTTTCTTCCAGGAGTTTATGCCATATATTGAAAAAACGTACCGCATAAAAGCGGAAAAAAGATACCGTGCAGTGTCCGGATTATCTATGGGCGGCGGCGGAACATTTACTTATGCCCTGCACCACCCTGAATTGTTTTCTTCTGCATGCCCTTTAAGCGCAGCAACAGGCCCTGCGACCCTTGATGAAGCGAAAACACGTTTACAAAAAGAAACCCCTGGCATTGCTGACACCCTGGTAGAAAAATATTTTAAAGACCAGAATGTAGTATCCCTTGTAAACAATATGCCTGACAGCCTTAAAAAATCTGTGCGCTGGTATATTGATGACGGGGATGATGATTTTTTATATGAAGGCAATTGTTTGGTGCATATTGCCATGCGTAAAAGAGAGATACCGCACGAGTTTCGCATTCGCGATGGTGCACATAACTGGACTTATTGGCGTGAATCGCTTCCGGTAGTACTGGCATTTATATCGCAGGGGTTTCACCAGTATTGAGAAGGTGAGCCCCCATCCCCCGTCCGAACCGGCACGGGCGGGCCTAAAGGGGGGAAGAAGATTATATAGAAGGAATGAGAAATAATTACGGAACCATACCTTAAACCCTACACCTTATACCTTAATCCCTACCTGCCTTATTTCCTGTGCGCTAACAAAAAGTTCCAGGCGTCTGTTAAGATACTGCCGGCAATTTTTTTGCCCGGTTGCAGGGTGATTTTTTCGGTATTGAAAATGGCCACGCCTGAAGAAGGAGTGCATTTTTTAGCAGCCTCGGTTTGAGACGGTATAAATGGTGCTATCGCCGCAATTTTTGCCGGCCTGTCACAACCCAGGCGCCAGGCCATTTCGCCGCCGCTATATAACCCTGCCGCATAAACCCTTTCGGGGTCGCAGTGGTATTGCTGCACAAAATAATCAATCATAATATCAACAAAGCCAACATCATTAATAGTATCGGTTGCAGCATTGGCCATTCTGCTGTTCCAATGGCCTTTAACAGCATCGGGGAATAAAACAATGGAGGCGGAAGAATCGGCGAGCTGTTGTAATTTATCTCCGTATTTTTTTAGGGCTCCTTTGCTGCTTTCGCCTTCTTCGTGCAAAAATATCACCAGGGGATAAGTGTCTTTTTTGCCAAAGCCGGAAGGTATATAAAAGGTAATATTTCGTGGTATGCCATCAATAACAAAATCACTGCTGTACAGGCCTTGTGCCTGCACAGCGGTTTCCTGGCTGTATGCGCCCAACTGCAAAACACACATACTTACAGTTACAGCAAGCATTTTTTTTATGGCAACCCGTAAAGCCATTTTTGGCGATTTTTCGTACCGTAAATAAAGGTACAGCACTTAATTAAGTTTTAGTAATATGTAATACCAACACTTAAGTGCTTTTGTGTATTTATAATTAATTTGTACAGCAACTTTCTTTCGCAAGAAGAAATTTTTTACCTATGAAAAAATAAAATTTGGAAAAACGTTTTTTAATACCACTTTTTTTTTTCTAATTTGCACTTTTTAAGGGTTTAGGGTTGAAAAAACCCCGGTAGTCTTATCGGGGTTTACTTTTTTTGCAGGCTTTTGATCCCTAAAATCGGGTAAATGACTGCGCTCCCATTCAACCAAATTTTCTAAATCTATTCTTCAATTCACGCGGCCCGCAAAATTTCATTTAGGGATGAGTTTTGTATATTGGGTACCATTATTATGATTGATTATGATCTTATCAAACCAAAAATCGCTGTTCAGCATACCTTCAGGGGTTACATTTCTTAATTGTGCTAACATGTCGCCATTGCTTAAAAAGGTTAACATAGCCGGCATGGATGCAATAAATAAACGCAGCACGCCATGGGAAATTACTATTGACGATTGGTTTAGCCCCGCCGAAGAACTCAGGGATTTGTTCGCACAACTTATTAAATCCACAAAAGAAAATATTGCACTAATTCCCTCGGCCAGTTATGGTATAGCCATTGCGGCAAAAAATATTTCATTAAAGCCGCACCAAAAAATTATTGTGTTGGACCAGCAATACCCGTCGAATATTTATGCGTGGCGTGAACTTTCAAAAGAAAGCGGCGCTAAGATCATTACCATAAAACGGGAATATGAACAATCATGGGCAGAGGCCATCCTTGAAAAGATAGATAACAATACCGGCCTTGTTGCCATACCCAATTGCCACTGGACGGATGGAAGCTTAGTTGGCCTTGAACAGGTAAGCAGCAAAGTAAAAGCTGTAAATGCAAAACTTGTTATTGATGCAAGCCAATCGTTGGGAGCGTACCCCTTAGACATAAACATTATAAAGCCCGATTTTCTTGTTACTGTTGGTTATAAATGGCTTTTAGGCCCTTATGGATTGGGCTATTTATATGCGGCGCCTGAATATTGCAAAACAGGCAGGCCCATTGAGTTTTCGTGGTTAAATAAAAAAGGCAGCGAAGATTTTACAAGTTTAGTTGATTATGTGGATGAATTTAAAGAAGGGGCAAGAAGGTTTGATGCGGGGGAATTTCCCAGTTTTACTAATATTTCCATGGCAATTGCCGCATTAAAACAGGTACTTGAGTGGGGAGTGGTAAACATACAGGAAACCCTGGCCATATTAACCGATGATATTGAAAAAAGGGCAAAAAAGCTGGGGCTCGAAACTCCTGCAAAAGGCGCCCATGCAGGACATTTGACGGGGGTTAAATTTTCTGCTGAACAGGCAGCAAGCCTCAGCAAAACATTGTTTGAAAATAAGGTTTATATAAGCTTTAGGGGAACAAGCATGAGAATAGCCCCGCACCTTTACAATGACGAGGACGATATAGAAAGGTTGTTTAGTTTTTTAAATTGAGCACAAGCAAATTAAAGGCTGCACCCCGCTGCTGCGAAAATAACGTGGTTTGTTTAGGTGAAAAGGTGCAAACTTCAGGCGAATTTGCCCGGCATTATTTATTCCTTAATCGTATTATTGCATCCCATACTTCCGTACTATGAATGGTAAATTATTTCTGATTGTTTTGCCGTTACTGTTTATACTGGCATGCAAATCATTTACCAATACCAACATTAACCATCCCGGGTATTTAGATTCTGTAATGATACGCGCACAGGCCGGCCTGTGGGATAGCAGCCACTATTTTACTGTTTTGAATGCTGCATATAAGTCTATTAAAAACCCCGGTACCAACGACCAGTGGGATAAATATTTTATTGCATGGAGATATTTTTATTACAAAACCAAAAATTTTCCTAAGGCATTATTATACACTGATACCCTATTAAGCGTTAGCAGGGGCGCAGGAAGAGCTATGAGCGACACTGTTAACTATGCAAAATCCCTCTTTCTTCGTGGTGACATTTTGCTTGGGCAACATCACTATGATGAAGCCTTTGACTGGTATTACCAGGCGCGGGAAATTATTTTTCAAACCGCCGATAGCTGCTATTTCAGCGAATATACCACAAGGCTGGCTAATGTAAGTTACCGCCAGGAAAAATATATTGACGCTGCCGGGTACTTTAAATTGGGGCTTGCAGAACAATCGCAATGCACCGCCCGCAGCCCATTTGATCTTTTTGTAAATACACAGGGCACACTTGATAATATTGCTATATGCTACAGCAGGAAGGGCATGGCTGATAGTGCACAATTATATTTTGATAAAGCCCTGGGATATATAAGCGAACATGAAAAAGAATTTCCACAACGGGCCGATTTTGTTGCACTTGCCAGGGCGGTAATACAGGGTAACAAAGCGGATATGGAAATAGAGAGGCGAAATTACAGTTTAGCCGAACAGCTTTTAAAAGAAAGCATTGCGATGACAGAACAACCAAAGCATGCGCCTGAAGATGCTGTATATAGCCGTATAAAATTGATAAAGCTTTATTTAGATCAATCACGCCTGCCTGAAACAAACACGCTTCTGCAGGTTTGCGGCATTGCGATGGACACTATTCGCAATGCAGACCTAAGCGCCACTCTATACCGATTACAGTCCCGTTATTATATAGCCACCAACAAGCCGTTGCAGGCATACTATGCTGTTGTACGGTATATGAAAATAAAAGATTCTTTAGCTGCCGATGCTGTTCCTGCAACCGACATCCACAATGAATTTGAGAATATTGACCGTAAAAGCAAACTGCAATTGTTAGAGCAAAAAACGAGGCTGCAAACAATATATCTTATCATACTCGTATTAGGTTGTTTAATGGGTGCTGCAATAATCCTGCTTATTTTAAAAAACAGCAAACAGTCCAGGCGCCATATTAAAGCCCTTACCCAGACTTTAGAAGCGCTTGAAAAAAGCCAGGAAGAAAACAGCCGGCTTATGAAAGTAGTTGCCCACGACCTGCGTAACCCAATTGGCGCCATAACAAGTTATATAGGCATTATACTTGATGAGCAAAAAGATCATCCCGACTACCAGATGCTTCAGCTTATGTACCGTTCAGGTAACAACTCACTCGATCTTATCAACGACCTGCTGCACATTCAACCGACCATATCTGTATTTTCAACTGAGCCGCTTGATATTGGCGAGCTGCTGCATTATTGTGTAACATTACTGCAGCATAAAGCATCAGAAAAAAGGCAGCAAATTGTTTTGCATGCGCCACACACTGTTATCCCGGGTAACAGGGAAAAATTGTGGCGGGTATTCAGCAACCTTATAAGCAATGCAATAAAATTCAGCCCCGAAAATGCAGTGATAAGCGTTAGCCTGCAAACACTCAATCATTCTGTCTGCGTATCGGTGCAGGACAATGGCATCGGCATACCCGAAAAATTACAGGGTGAAATTTTCTCCTTATCACAAAAAGCCAAGCGAAAGGGCACTGCCGGCGAGCAGTCATTTGGATTGGGGCTTGTAATATCAAGGCAGATCATTGAAAGGCATAGCGGCAAGATATGGTTTGAAAGCGTTGTTGGGATGGGAACTACGTTTTACGTTGAGCTCCCGTTAAAATAATACAGCAAAAAGATGGCCTACCGCAGATAAACAGCCAGCCAGTTAAAATATGATAATTAATCCCACACATATCGCTCATCATATACAACATTATACTTTTTGAGAAACGCCCTGTATTCATCCTGGAAAGTTTTTTTGCTGTGATGCAGGTGTTGATTATTAATGTATGTTATTATAGTATCAACCTGCGATGGGTTTACAGAAAATGCTCCGTATCCCCCCTGCCAGTAAAAAATTTTAAGCGCTTCATCTTTTGTTTTCATCCATTTGGATGAATGGGTCTTCACTTCTTCTAAAAGGTTTACAAGTGCTATTTTTTTTGACAGCATACACAGTATGTGAACATGATCAGTATATCCGCCAATTTTTACAGGTTGGCAATCCAGGTTTTTACATGTACCGGCAATGTAACTATGTAATTCATTCTCGTAAGGCGGTTTTATAAGTGGCTCACGATGTTTTGTACTAAACACAATGTGGATATAGTTTTGTACGAGCGATTGTCCCATGATCGTTGTTTTAATATTTTATGTATAATGTGTTCCGCCCCTGCAGGGCTTAATGCGTTTGTCTTTATTCGATGGGCTGCACCCATCGCTAATATATAGCGCCCCGTTAGGGCTTGACATGTTGTTTGTCTGCCAACATCCCGGAGCCCTGAAAGGGCGATAATATATGAGCAAGGGAGCAGCCCTGTGCCAAAATCAAGTGAAAAAACGCCGAGCCCCGCCGCAGCGGGGCGTAATATATAAATATCTCCGTGCATCTTCTCACCACTTAATATGCTCGTCAATAAATTTTATCAACCCGTCTGCTAATACTTTTTGTTCCGCTATTACAGGGTGGCCACCTGTTTGTTTATAAGGCGCTATATAGATAAATATTTTGGGGTCATTTAACTGCTCCACCGCTTTTTGCACGTACCCCGGCCACGGCGAACCCGTGCGGGTTATATCCATATTGCCGAGCATGCAAATAATTTGCGCCTTGGGGTACGTACTGCGTATGGTTTGCACAAATTTTTTATAAGCCTGTATAATATAAGCCTCATCCGGCGCCTTTGTGCCAAACCTGTTTTTAAATTGTGCGTTCTGCGGCATTTTTACGATCCACGAATCATTTTGAAATAAATTTATCACAACCAGGTCGGGTGTGTATTTTGAAAAATCCCATTTGCTGGTAGAGTCGGTAGGGTCTGCACGGCCGTACATTTCGGGCATTATCAGCGGAAACCAGCTAACCATAATGCCAATGCCGCTTTTTGCCGTGCAATGGTATTGCGCATTAAAATGCCTTGCAGTTAAAGCTGCGTATGATTCATAGTTATTTTCAAAATAGCCGGTCGGGTTATTACCTGCCGGATCATCTATGCCATACCCGCAGGTAATGGAGTTACCGAAAAATTCTATTTTTCTTTTTGGCGGTTTTGAAGGATAAAATAATGCTGCATTTTTGTTCAGCTCAAAACCATAAAACCATGTTCTGCCTTTATCCCACTCGGTGCGTTTAAACAGTTGAAGGGAATGCCTGCCGGTTTTTAAATGGTCAGCTAATGTGTATGTTTTTTTCTCTTTGCCAAAATTAATTTCATACATACTGTCTTTGTCTATAATAACATTATAATAGTTGGCGGTATCCTCATCTTTAAACACCCCTGCAATACTGCTGCCTTCAAAATTTATTCTTATTGATGTACCCGGCCACATCAATTCGGTTGCACCATTTCTAAAAATTGTCCTGCCTTCGTAGGCTATGTGTTTATCCTGCGCAGGCACAAATACCGTTTGTGAAAAACCATTTGCAAAAACGCAAAATATACACGCGGTTAAGCAGGTGGAATATTTAAACATCTAATAACAGGTTTACAAGTTTATAATCATAAAGAACATTCCAAATATACCCGCAAAAAAACATATTTCAGCAAATTCAATTGCGACAGATAATCCCAATAAAACAGATATTTAGCTGCCAACATTGTTTGTATATTTAATTCGCATAATAAGTACATTATCAAAGATGATTGAAACCAACAAGTAGTCATCCTGATTATAGTAAACCAACAGCGTTTCATTATGCTATTACAATACCGAATAGCAACTATAGCAGATGTTCCCGGCATGGCGGCCATTCGCGCTGAAAAATGGGGAACAGAAGAGTATTGGATAAACCGTATAACCAATTACCTCAATTGCGTGCATCACCCGCAGCACGCATTGTTGCCACGTATCATATTTGTTGCATTGGATGGCGAAATGGGAGTGGGTTTTATTGCAGGGCACCTTACCCGCCGTTTTGAATGTGATGGCGAACTGGAATGGATAAATGTTGCTGAAGCGTATAAAAGAAAAGGCATAGCCTCGCAATTGCTGCAGTTGCTGGCAGAATGGTTTATTCAGCAAAAAGCGTTGAAAATTTGTGTAAATGTTGACCCTGCTAACGCGCCGGCACAAAAATTTTATCGCGCGCACGGCGCTTATACCATGAATGAATACTGGCTGGTTTGGGACGATATACGCCTTGCATTGGAAAAGCCAATATAATAATGGCAGCCGCCAATTAAATGGTATTTTAGCATAAACAACAAACAGGTATGATAATAATTGTTTGGTTAGCATTGATAGTACTGGCCTTGTGGTTCTCGTATTTTTTAACGAAGGACTTTTTAAAACATAAAAACAATCTTGAAAATGTTAGCTGGATAAAAACTGCCCTGATAGGATTTGTGGTAAACTTTTTTGATGTGCTGGGCATTGGCGCGTTTGCACCGCAAACAGCCCTGTTAAAATTTACTCACCAAACAAAAGATAAACAGATACCCGGTACCATGAATGTTGCCAATACACTGCCGGTATTAGCGCAGGCCATCATTTTTATAAGAGTGATTGAAGTAGAGCCCGTAACGCTCATCATCATGCTGGCAACAGCAACGCTTGGCGCTGTTATCGGCGCTGGCATTGTTTCAAAATTATCGGAGAAAATGGTGCGGCTTGTCATGGGGGTTGCATTGCTTGTAACTGCAGGATTTATGCTTGCCAAACAGTTGGACTGGATAGAAGGGGGCGGCACTGGTATAGGATTATATGGCGGTAAACTGGTGATAGCGGCAACAGTAAATTTTATACTCGGCGCATTAATGACTGCAGGTATCGGCCTGTACGCTCCCTGCATGGCATTGGTGTTTGTTTTAGGCTTATCGCCTAAAGTTGCTTTCCCTATAATGATGGGTTCGTGCGCGTTTCTTATGCCAACTGCATCATTCAAATTTATTAGGGCAGGCGCATATAACCGCAAGGCCGCGGTGAGTATGGCAATACCCGGCATTGTTGCCGTTTTGATAGCCGCATTTATTGTAAAACAGTTACAGCTTGAAACCTTGCGGTGGATAGTTATCGCAGTCATCCTTTACACATCTGTTACCATGCTATCCGCATATTTCAGCAAGAAGGAAGAAAAAAAATCAATGGCTGTTGAAACGTGATGTGCGGTTTCTACCATAGTAATTGCAAAAAATTATAAAAAGAAGAAAATAGTAGAACGGCAAAGCCCGAAGGGCTGAAATTATTATAGAAAATTAATGCACGCGCCAAGGTAAACCCTGGAGGGGTGACATATTTCCATCATGCGGCAAACGGCCTTGAATTTGGTATATTTTTTCTACCGCGCTGGCGCTTAAAAACTAAAACTGGGGCAGGTTGCCTGCATCTTCAATATCTTTACCCGTATAAATAAAATCACATGAAGCTTGCTATTCGTTTTTTTTTGTTTGCATCCCTCCTTATCGCATATAATGCAAAAGCCCAGGTTAAGCCGCCTTTTTGGAATGATATACAAAATTTTAAAAAGCAGGATAGCGCCACACCACCGCCGCAACATGCTATTTTGTTTGTGGGCAGTTCTTCGTTTACCAAGTGGGCGGATGTGCAGTCTTATTTCCCTTCTTATCCCATTATAAACCGCGGGTTTGGCGGATCTTCATTGCCAGATGTTATACGCTATGCCAATGATATTATTTTTCCGTATCACCCGAAACAGGTGGTTATCTATTGCGGGGAGAATGACCTCGCCGCATCTGACACGGTAACCGCCGCTACGGTTGTAAGCCGCTTTAAAGAATTGTTCATGCTGATAAGAAATAAAATGCCAGGCGAGAATATTGTTTTTGTCTCCTTAAAGCCAAGCCCCAGCCGGCAAAAGCTGACACCAAAAATGGAAGATGCAAACGCGCAGATAAAACAATTTTTAGCTATGCAAAAAAGCACATCGTTTGTAGATGTGTATCATTTAATGCTAACCCCCGACGGGAAGCCCCAGCCGGGTATTTATTTACAGGATAACCTGCACATGAATGCCAGCGGTTACGCCATCTGGAGAAAAGCGATAGAGCCGGTTTTGATGAAGTAGAGGGTGGAATTTTTTGTACGCTTTGCTAAGATTAACTGGGGTCGGGGCAGATTTACCATTACATTTTAACTAAAAGTTTCGTCAATATTGAATGGAAATATATCTTCATTAAATAAGAAAGGCATTAAATAAAATTTTCTTTTTTCAATTATAAAAACAAAAGCCCTTGCCTGCGAAAAAGTCAAATTAATGAAGACGCCCATACGATTGCTTCTAAGAAATTGAAGTGGGTAGTCAGGGCGTTTCTTAACGATATCAAATGGTCTGGTAAATGCAAAAGTTTGATTGTTATAAGTAGTTATTTCAATGTAATCAGTAGAAGAAAATTTTATTTTACAAATAAGTCTTTTCCTAACAAAATATAACGCTATCGATAGTGGAGCGGTAAGTGCACTTAGCATAATAGCCCATATGGCCGTTTGAACAAGAATTGTATAAATAATTGACTCCCTCTCCAACTTTCTTTCATGGAGAATATTTTTTATAATAATTACAATTGCACAAATAGACATAGCTATAATGAAGCAGGTAGCTATGAGAAAAACCTTCCTAAGCCGTGTAAGCCACTTACTTTGTAAATTATTTTCAGTGAAAGTCATGATTAAATTTATTTCCGGTAATATTTATCCTCGACCATTGTGCTTTAGGCGGAGGATGCTGCGCATGTAAAGTTATATAGCCAACACATATACCTGCTTTTTCGCTTGATATATTGACTAAACTAGGAGGGCCGTCGCCGTGCATTTCGCCTTGAAGATAAACTAATTCCCAAAATCGGTCATCATTAGGATTTTTATATAATGTGCACCAACCACTCTGATCGGTAGCAATTTTTTTTAAATGCTTTGTTATTAATAGGTTTATTCTTTTACAATTTTCATCTTTTATCATTGTTCTCCCGTCGAAATTCCAAGAACCAATTATTTCATTTTCTTCTTTTTTTATAATCATTTTATTTAGTTAGTGTTACGCATTTAGGAGTTTCTCCAGTAGTCCATCCACACCTTTGATTTTAATAGCAAACTAATAGGTTAAGAACGCTATCCGTAAGTTGAACCATGTAAAAATATCAATACCGATAACCGAACATTTTGTGCTTAAAAAATGTTATTTGACGGCTTAGCAAGAAAACGAGTGATAATGAACCAACGATTAAACTCGCCTTTATAGAATGAAATATAAACCAAAGAAGTATATTGGGTAAACCAAAAAATAAGAAGTTTAAATATATACCCGAAATGCCCGAGAAATTTAAATACCTGGAATAAACCATTCCAATTGGTGCAATGAACGATTTATGATAGGTTACGCTTTCTTCCTTTGTAAAAGAATAATTTTTTGATTCTATTAAATTGACATACTCCTCTAACAACATTTGAACTTTTTCATTATCTTTTTTCAAGTCATTGAAATAATAGATAAAATTGTATAATGAGTGATAATGAATTCTCTTTTTCTGCTCCTTAGAGGTCTGCCTGTTTATTTCATCAACTTTTACTTTGAAATCCATATCCAATAAGTTTTCTTTTTACATATCTCAAAAAAAATCTGCCTTTCCCTTGCTCGCTGTAACAATAAATAAGGCTAAGAACGCTATTCGGTATGGTAGAGCCATACGAATGGCGGCGATAACATTTGTTTTATTTATACCACAAGACGAGCATGGTTACAAATATCCGCAGCTTTTATTTTATGTGCCAAGGAGAGTACTTATAACTATATCCCTTCATTTTTTTTCCGTTGTAAACATATATATTGATTGGAAGTCCGCCGCATAATTCATACCTGCCTATCAAGGCAGGATAGTATATAAAACTTACAAACATCACATCCATATCATCATACTGATACAATTTTGGCTTTTTTAATTTTATTTCGATTGCGTTTTTGGTCTCGCTAAACAATTTATCGTCTTTAAAATCACCTCTGCATAAAAAAGACATGTGGTTAATAACGATGACTCCCGAATAATCAAGAGACTTTGCTTTCTGCCAACGGGATATGCCAATTGTCATTTCTCTAATCTTTTCTTTTTTGGAAAACGCCAGGTCATAGAAAAATTGATTTGGCGGGTATGTTAAATTCATTGAATCAGACTCTTCAATATCTGTGAGCAGACCTACTAAGCAACTATCAATTTTATATTCCCTCAAAGCGGATTGAAAACCAATAAAATTACTATCAACTTCCGGCTTTGTCTGACAATAAGAATTATGTAAAAAAAGACTAAAAATAATTGTAAGAAAACAAACTTTTTTCATCAGTTTTTGCTTTAGGGTTAATTGGTTTTAGGTTTCCCCTTTTCCCCGTCTCTGTCCGCGCCACTGCGTTAGGGTTGAGGACGCTGTTATGTGTAAACTTATAAAGCTAATCAAAAATTACAGGCTCCAAGCTTTTCAAAAGTTCTAAAACTTTCCAAAAGCTATACCATTGATCAATCAACCTAAATTTTACCTTTCTTCCCCCGCCACTTGAATAATATAAGGCAATTCTAAAATTATATAACAACCGGGAATCTTTTTTCCCCTTTAACTTTACATAGTCCATTCTGCATAAAATAACGCCTTAACAAACAGGAGGTTTGCCATGAGAAATAAAAGCTTGTTTTCCACTTTAATATTTTTTATAATTGTCGGGGCTGGCCTGGCAATTGCTTATGCCGTAAACGGAACACTGGATATTCCGGCAAGCGAAGGGATCATTGCGGTTGCCTTTGTAATTGCTTTGATAGTTTCTTCGTCCATCAAGATCGCTAACCCATGGGAAAAAGCCGTGGTTTTGCGTTTGGGCAAGTTTAATTCTTTAAAGGGGGCTGGTTTGTTTTTTATTATCCCCATACTGGATACTATCCCTTACTGGATTGATACCCGTGTTATAACTACCACGTTTAAAGCGGAAAAAACGCTTACCAAAGACACGGTACCGGTTGATGTAGATGCCGTGCTGTTTTGGAAAGTGCTTGACCCGCAAAAGGCCGCGCTGGAAGTGGCGGATTATATGGGTGCAATAAGCTGGGCTGCGCAAACTGCATTGCGCGATGTTATAGGAAAAACAATGCTATCCGACATGCTGGAGGGCAGGGACAAGATAAGCGGTTTACTACAGGTAATTATTGATGAGCGCACTGAGCCCTGGGGTATTACGGTTAATTCGGTGGAAGTAAAAGATGTTTTGATACCTGCGGCGTTAGAGAACGCGATGTCAATGCAGGCGCAGGCTGAAAGGGAGCGGCAGGCCAGGGTAATACTCGGTGATTCAGAAAAACAGGTAGCGGAGAAGTTTGGGGAAGCTGCATTAACCTATGCAAGCAACCCGGTTGCCCTGCATTTAAGGGCCATGAACATGCTGTATGAAGGGTTAAAACAAAACTCAACTATTGTGATAGTGCCCAGCTCGGCGGTTGACAGCATGCAGCTTGGCAATATGGCCGGTATAACTGCACTTACCATGGGAATAGGCCAGGAAAAAGCGAATAAAGAGAGCGAGGCAGCTAAGAAGGGATAATTATAAGCTATTTAGAAAGGTGAGGGCTGTTGCGACGGTTAGCTGAAAATGGGCATTAGATGTTAAGCACTATAGTTACACAAAATATTTTTCCCTTGCTTTTTCGCTTGATACATCAACTATTCTGCTGACGTAGTGGACTATGCGGGTATGGCTGCAGGATTGTGATTACCAAGTTACTATAGTGCGGTGGTTTTTATAATAGCCGCAGTGGTCGTAGCAGCCATAACATATTAACCATCAGCTTTCAATCTATAAAAGCGGCCATGGCAAACCCTGCTAAAGCGTTGAGGAGTGAGTAGGGGAAACAGAGGTTTTAGAAAGGGACACTGCTATACGGGTGCATATAAAATCATTAGCCGCTTGCATAAATAATAACTACATTTTTTGTATATTGCGTAGTGAGAAGAACTAAAAATATCTTCCAGGACTTTGAAATTGATTTGCTCACAAACTCAATTCGGAACACGATTTCAGGCGACAGTTTCCAAACCGAAATGTTTCAATTGTCGAAGGATGACCTTAAACAATTAACAAAGAAAAATGGATGGTTGTTCAACTGGAAGATTGAATATGCGGATAATGAAAAGGAAGTATATAAATTAACCATTGTTAATAATCCAACCATTATTCAGGGATTATTAAGTGTTTCCGTTGAAAGTGATCATATTTTTATGAATTTGATTGAAAGCGCTCCTTTCAATATTGGAAAAAACAAGATATATGAAGGTGTAGCAGGAAATTTGGTTGCATATGCATGCAAAATATCCTTTCAAAAAGGGTTTGATGGATTTGTAGCCTTTGATGCAAAAACTAAACTTATTCGTCATTATGAAAGAACACTTGGGGCTTATCATTTCGGTGGTCAAAGAATGATAATACCTACACAACCGGCACGAATTTTAGTAGAAAAATATTTTAAAACCTAAATATGGCATACGTAAAAGAACCTGAAGGAGTAGATTTTATAATTAAGAGTAAGCCCTTATCTGATAAGGACAGGGCAGCCATAAGTAAATTCATTCTTGATTATAAAGCAGGAAAAGTTGCCAAAAAAGCTACCCGGGTCAAAAAAACTGGTGTAAGGTCAAAAGCGGCTAAGTAAGTGTTTTTGCTATGCATAATGGTCTGAACTCGGGAAATTAGCCTGTATTGCCGCAGTTAATTACCTCCTTTTCCACACCCCCTCACCTCTCCCCAAAACTTACTATATTGCAACCCGGCTATGGATAAATTCATTGTTTCGGCACGCAAATACCGCCCCCAAACTTTTGATACGGTTGTGGGGCAGGCGCATATTACCACCACGCTAAAAAATGCTATTGCCAATAACCAGTTGGCGCATGCTTTTTTGTTCTGCGGCCCGCGCGGGGTGGGTAAAACAACCTGTGCGCGCATACTTGCAAAAACCATTAATTGCGAAAACATTCAACCAGATGGTGATGCTTGTAATAAATGTAATTCGTGCAGGTCGTTTAACGAGGGTACTTCGCTGAACATTCACGAGCTGGATGCCGCCAGCAATAACTCGGTTGATGATATACGAAACTTAGTTGACCAGGTACGCTTTGCACCACAAGCAGGCAAATACAAGGTGTATATAGTGGATGAGGTACACATGCTTAGCGCAAGCGCCTTCAACGCTTTTTTAAAAACACTGGAAGAGCCGCCGCCTTACGCCATATTTATTTTGGCTACTACGGAGAAGCATAAAATACTGCCAACTATTCTTAGCCGCTGCCAGATATTTGATTTTAAGCGCATTACCATTCATGATACCGTTGAGCACCTGGAAGAGATTGCCACCAAAGAAGAAATTCACGTTGAAAAAGCCGCCCTGCAGGTAATAGCGCAAAAAAGTGAAGGCTGCATGCGCGATGCATTAAGCATACTTGATAAAATTGTAAGCTTTACCAATGGCGAGGTTACTTACCGCAATACGCTTGAGCATTTAAACATACTTGACCACGATTATTATTTTAAGCTGCTGGATTGCCTGATGGCGCAGGATATGGCCGGCGGCATGTTGTTATATGATGAAATAAACCGCAAAGGTTTTGAAGGTGACCTGGTGTTAAACGGCATAGCTGAATTTATGCGCAACATTCTTGTATGTAAAGATGCCCGCGCCGTTACATTGCTTGATGTAGTGGAGGGCATGCAGGAAAAATATGTGTCCACTGCGGCTAAAGCAGGCACTGCTTATTTAGTAAGCGCACTTAATATTTTGAATGAGGCTGAAATAAATTATAAAATGGCGCGTAACAAGCGCCTGCATGTAGAACTGGCGCTGATAAAACTTAATTTTTTACAACAGGCCATTGAGCTGTCTGTTGAGAATGGCAGTGTAGTTAAAAAAAAACGGGTTGACGGCCCGGTAGCTTATAAAACAAAACCGGTTCCGTCTATACAGATCAATGCACCCGTAACCCAAACAAACGGCCACCAAAATAACGGCGAACCAAAATTATTTATACAGGAAACCAAAGCCGTTGTTACAGTAGCTGCTACAGCCAAACCTGCCGCTGCGCCTGTTGTTCAGCGCCCCATTTCAGCAAATACAACTACAGCAACAAACGAAACCGGCCTTAAGAGAAATTTGCTGGAAACACTGCAGGAAAAATACCAGGGAACGCGCAATATTGAGGTAATAAAAGAAGCCATTGCACTAAATGATGCTGACCTGCTGAGATGCTGGCTTAAATACGCCGATACGCTGGAGGAACAGCAAAAACATTCATCCAGCAAAACCTTTCGTATCGCTAAGCTGCATATTGATGAGGACAATTTTTTTACCGTAATTGTTTTTGCTTTTACCCAGCAAAAATTTATTGAGCAGGAGCGGATGATGGTAGCGAGCCATATACAGGAAGCATTCAATAACCGCAGTATTTCATTTAAAGTTATTGTGGAGGAAGGCGTTAAAGAAGAAATACCCGCAAGCATGCTGCTAAACAGCCGCGAGCGTTTTGAACGTATTGCAGAACAATTTCCGCTGGTGAAGGAGTTAAAGGATAGGCTTAAACTGGAAATAGATTATTAGCATAGATGGTAGATGGGGGTTGACAGATGACGGATTCTAAATATTAGTATACAGATTCTGGCAAACATAAGTTGAATGCAGATGACCTGGATAAAGTAATTTATAAAAGCAGTTCAAAAATTTTGTACAATAAAAAATATTGCATCATAGAGTGAAAAGAAAGTTACCATGCTAGTCGCTGTTAATCTGAAAGAATACATACACCCGAAAATGGATTTACTTTTTTTAGCATTAAATGCACCCGAGGTGTCGAATAAAAATGCACACTGGTTTAGCAGAAATCTGAGTTTTTGGAATCTGTTATTTAAATCTTCCATTATTTCTCAGCCAATCGTAGATCCACTAAAAGGTGACGAAACCATATTTGGAAATAATATTTACAATTTTAATCATTGGATTATAGGAGTTACCGACCTAAACAGAGATATTGTAGAAACTAGAAGCAGCCTCGTAAGTATAGACAAATGGGAAGTAGAACGAATTTTAAATTTATTGGATAATACTAAGACAAGTCGTTTATGTCTAATGCATTACCGAGTAGCAGAAGAATTCGAAAAGCATAACATAATTAAAAGAAATTTTCATCTTCGCACCAACCAATATGGCAAAGTAGGCCAATACAAAAGCACTGAAATATTTGAAGTGCCTTTTCATAATGCAAGTATTAGTATTAATGATAAAATAAAATACTATCATCATTTGAAGGGCAATATATGCACAGAACCCACACACTTAGTTTTAACCAATAAAGAGTCAAAAAATCGTGATTTTGAAAACAAAGTGATAACCGCCAAAAATAATAGCGTATTTTATTTACCTGATAATGGAAATACAATTACAGAAAAGGATATAAAAAAAGGGGTATTGAGAATTACTACAATTGCTTCTTCAAATTTTCCATCTAAATCGACTGATGTTGCAATTATTATCAGTAATGAAAAAAAAATTATAAGTTACGAAAAGCGTACAGGGCGTTCTGATTTATTGAAAATTGGAAAGGATTTTATGAATAAATTGGATATTAAACCCTTTGGAAAATTAAAATTTACAAAGTTTAAGAATTGGCAGTATATAATTGAAAAAGCATAAACCTGTTACCCCTTTCACGAGGTAATTCTAACTATGAAGCCGAAAGGATTCTATTTATGACCTCAAACAAAGTCAGTAACTTCCCCTTAATATTCTTCTCCACTCAAACCGGAAACTGGAAACGGGGAGAAGGACGTTGTAAAAGTTAAAAATAAAATTGTGCAGGCAAACATACTCTGGACCGGGCTGGCATATTACTCTCTTGAGAACTGCGTGTTTACAAGAACGGATACCGGTACGGAGGTTAATTCGGTGATCATTGGCATGTACAAGCATAAAATTTATAAAGCTGAATACTCAATAATTACAAATGCGAATTGGGAAACAATATCCTTTGAATTGAAAACCCAGCTTTCTGACAAAAGAAATGTATCTCGCTTCAGCAATGACGGGAAAGGGAATTGGAGCAAAAACGGGATTCCTGTAAATGAACTTAAGGGGTGTATTGATATTGATATTTCATTAACCCCTTTTACAAACACACTGCCTATAAACAGGATACGGCTGGCAATACTTGAAAGCAGGCAGATTGATGTTTTATACCTGGATGTTTTAAATCAGCAGGTAAGATCAGCCACGCAGAAATATACCAGGGTTTCGCAAACTGAATATAAATATGAAAATGTGCCCAATGATTTTGAAGCAATCATAACGGTTGATGAATTAGGGCTTGTTGTTAATTACCCGGAATTATTTATACGAACGGCGATGCACGAAACTAATTATAAGTGAGAATAATATTTTTCCAGGTATAAGGGTAATGGTGCCCTGTTTACCTTGCCATCTTTAAACATTCCTGTCCGTTCATCTTCATCTGTCAACTGCCATTTTTATTACCTTGCGTGATCTCGTCACCCAAACTGGAAACTGGAAACTTTCTTAAACTTTTTCCCACTTTAACATTTCCGAAACTTTTCGTATATAAAAAAATCCCCTACATTTGATCTACTAAAACATTCGTAGAACAAATAAACCTAACAAAATGAATACTTTTTTAAAATCATCCGCCTTATTGCTTGCACTTGGCTTTTCAGCAACCCTATATGCGCAGGATACCAAACCTAAAGTGCAAAAAGACATGGACGATGAAAGCATCGTAATCCGCAAAAAAGCCAACAACACCGAAAAAGTGACCATCGTGGTTGACGGCGACAAAATAACCATCAATGGAAAACCTGTTGACGAATATAAAGGAGATGGCGTTGAAGTAATGAAAGATCATACCATGCCTGATATGGCCTATAACTTTCCTAAACCTTTTGTGAGCGGGGACTGGAATATGTTTAACAACAGTTTTGGCAAGGAAATTAAGAGTAATAAAGCAATACTGGGCGTGATGACAGAAAAAACAGATGAAGGCGCAAAAGTTACTGATGTTACTGAAGAAAGCTCTGCTGCTAAAGCGGGTTTAAAAGAAGGCGATATTATCACTAAAATCGGTGATGATAAAATAGCAGACGGCGACGACCTGTATAAGGCCGTAGGGAAATACAAGCCGGAAGATAAAATAAGTATCACCTACAAACGCGACGGAAAAGAAAATACAGTTTCGGCCACCCTGCAAAAAAACAAAGACATACGTATTTATGGCGTTGGCGGCGATAACAATTTTAACCTGAAGATTGCGCCGGATGCACGTTCTTATTCATTTGTGAGGGGCAGGCCGCGTATGGGCATACAGGTGCAGGACACCGAAGACGGTAAGGGTGTTAAAGTGTTGGGTGTAAATGAGGAATCACCTTCAGATAAAGCCGGGCTTAAAGAAGATGATATCATTACACAGGTAAATGGCAAAAACATCACCTCTGTGGACGACCTGAAAGAAGCAGTGAAAGACGGCAAGGAGGGTGATACATTTAAAGTAACTTATACACGCAATGGCCAGTCGCAAACTGCTGATGTAAAATATCCAAAAGAACTAAAAACAACTAATCTCTAAGTCTATATATATTTCTTCTCATGTGCAAGCCATCCCACTTCTGCGGGATGGCTTTTTTATTTACTTCTTAGAAGCTGTTTAAAATTTTAAAAATAAATACCTTATGCTGCTTAAATATACTTTGGCTAAAGCCAATACCCGCGGTTTTATATAACCCAGCTTTAAAGCCAATGTCGTTTTGTTAATGGACTATTGCCCCAGAGGGGCATCGTGTTTATAGAAATTATGCATGCTGCTTTTTATTGGCTCCGTATGGAGCCACGTGTTAATTAAATCCTGTTTACGTGGCTCCGATGGAGCCTCAGACAATACGTGCCGTCTATTTCTATAAACACGAAACTCCGCTGGAGTTAAAAAGACTGGTCTTAGTTTGACGCATTACTCTTAACTAAATGACATTGGCTTTAAAGCTGGGTTAATTGATGAAGGTGCGAATGGCTTTAGCCAAAGTGTATTTTTAAATAAATTTTTAAACAATCTCTCAAATTTTCCCCAAATAAAAATTGATTTGTATTCGCAATAGCAATCCTATTCTTCTTTCCAATATATTTATCCAAACAATTGCAATGAGAAAACTAAGTTTCCTTTTTTTGATAACATCGTTTTCAACAATAGTTCATGCACAGGTTTTTAATAACAACCAGCCATTGGTACATACCTTTTCAATTGTTGCACGTGACAGCATAACAGGCGAAATGGCTGTTGGCGTGCAAAGCCATTGGTTTAGTGTGGGCACACTGGTACCCTGGGGCGAAGCAGGTGTTGGCGTGGTTGCCACTCAGGCATCCGTTAATAAATCGTACGGGCTTAAGGGGCTTGCATTACTAAAAAAGGGGTTTACGGCACAGCAGGTATTAGACAGTTTATTGAAAACAGATTCCTCAAGAGAAGTAAGGCAGGTAGCCATTTTAGATGCCAAAGGCAATGTAGCTGCCCATACAGGCAAAAGTTGTATTCAATATGCATCACATATCACCGGCTCCAATTTCAGTGTGCAAAGCAACATGATGCTCACAAATACCGTGTGCGAAAATATGGCAAAGGCATTTCGGGCATCAGCAGGCAAACCGCTGGCAGAAAGAGTGCTTGCTGCCCTTGACGCGGCGCAAGTTGCAGGCGGCGATATACGAGGCATGCAGGCAGCGGCGCTCATCGTTGTTCCGGGGGTGCCAACCAATGAGCCATGGAATAATAAAAGCATTGATGTAAGAGTGGATGATAACCCGCAGCCGTTAAAAGAATTAAGAAGGTTATACAATCTTTATATTGCTTACCAGCACATGAATAACGGCGACCTTGCTACCGAAAAAAATCAGATGATCACCGCGATGAATGAATATCATTCTGCGATGAAAATGTTTCCCTCAAATGTGGAGATGCAGTACTGGACGGCGATTACTCTTTGCAACAACGGCGAGGTTGAACAGGCATTGCCTATGCTGAAGAAAATATTTACAGAAGATAAAAATTATAAAGAGTTAACCAAACGCCTGCCTGCCGCGGGCCTGTTAACAGTGAAAGATGCAGACATGAAAAGGATAATGTTGCAGTAATACAGGTCATCAGTAAAAATTAACGCGGTTCGGTTGCATCAAAAGAACAGCCACAGCCCCGGTACTTATAGTCAACACTGCTTGAATTTGTGCACAAATAAATAAGCAATATTTTCCGAAGGAGTCCCCTTGGACAATTTTCAACACCCGCTCATACCGTTCGGGCGGCCTCAATATCCAAGGCTAAAACTCCGCGTGTATTTACCTTGAGCATTGAATGTTGAGTGTTGCTTATTGAATATTTTTCCCAAGACGCGAAGTATAACAGGCATAACATTACCCCGTATCCTCACTGCAATACAATAACCGGGGCCCGGTCCTCACAGAATATCTTATTTTAGCCCCGGTGATTCATAAGAGCAACATCCCGTAAGACCCTCACTATTTAGAACAACTTACTGCCAATATTTATGCAATACGATCACAAGCGTACGTAAATCACGTTTGCATTGCTGCCTGCAATAAATTAGATATGGGGGTTCTAAAAAGAGTGGCCTGTTACCTCACCTTGCATTTGATATTATTTACATACGGTAATTAAATAAAATGAGTTGCCTTGAATAAAAATTACCGGCAAAGTAGCTTCATGCTGCTCTATAAAGATGATTAAATGATTGCTGCCTGCGCTTTGCTTATATTAGCTAAATATTTTAACCGCAATGCGTGAAACCCTTGTTATAATTGGTATTGTTTTATTATTTTATTGCTGTAATGGTCATACTAAAAAAGAGCATTTCCCGGGCAGCGCAGGCGATGGCTGGATGCTTACCGACAGCGTTGTTTCAGTAAATACTTATACAAATGCGGGGCTCCTGGACACCACATATGCTACATTTTATTATTTTTATAAAGGAAGATTGATCATTAGTGTCAAATCATTTACTGTACGGGAATATGACGGCAGATTTAATTTAACCGGCAAACGGGATTTTACCGATGAAAAAAATAAACGAACCCAGGCCAGCGGAAGTATTTACCAATATGATAAAAAAAATAATTTAACACACACCATTAACACAATGGATGGAAAAATATTGGATGAAGATGTTAATGAATACAATACCAAAAGCCAATGCATAAAAACAGTTTATATATCCGCTTCCCAGGATAAGATGATAAAATATAAAAGTATTGACAGCATAATTGCCCATTCCCACGACTACCTTTTAACGCACGATACCACAATACGATCATTTTTTTATGATAATAAGGGCCACCTTGTTAGAACAATAAACCTGCTGCCAAACAAGAAAGTTAAATCGATAGAAACCAATAAGTATTCAGGCGATAACCGGCTTCTTGAAACAAATGAAGTGAATGAAAAAAATGATGTTGTTTCAACAAGTTTTTTTATTCACACAGACAGTCTTGTAAAAGAAGTTAGAGATTTAAAAGAATTATTTTTAACAGATACTTTATGGGAGCAAAATGGCAAACCTGTTAAAATTATAAGTACTGACCTAAAAAATTCTATTCAACGTCTTTCACTTATTACTTACGATAATAAGGGCAACGAAATAAGATCCGTTCAATACAAACGGGAATATAAACCATATTAATATTACGGGTTAAGCGCTGATATACTTATAAGTTTATACAGCTGCCCATGAGGCATAAGTAGCACTTTGCAACAAAGTTGCAAAATAAAAGTTAAGCAACCCGTCATTGATAAATGTGCTGTAAAGCTGCCTTACCTTTGCACTATAATTGGTTTTATGAACAAAAAGAAACTGCTCGGCTACAGTATTTTTTTCGTGGTATTGGTTTTTGTGTTCCTGGTGGTTGTGCTGGGCGATGTACACAGCCCCAAAGATGTTTTCAGGGAGCAAACCTGGCGAACTTTTGCCAGTAATTTCAAGAGCAAGTCCCCGGTATTAAACACAGTAAAGCCTTTTACATTTATTACACAGGACGGAAAGCCTTTTACTGAAAAAGATATGCTTGGCAAGGTTTGCGTGGTAAATTATTTTTTTACTACCTGCAAGGGTATTTGCCCGCGGATGAATGCCAATATGCATACCATGGTATATGATGTTTTTAAGGATGAGCCTGATTTGATGATCGTTTCGCATACCTGCGACCCCGAAATTGATTCAGCCGCAGTATTAAAAAAATATGCTGATAACCTGCATGTAGATGAGCACAAATGGGTTTTTCTTACCGGTCGTAAGGACAGCCTTTACCGGTCTGCCCGCGACAGTTATTTATTAGACGATCCGAAAAATGCTTTTGTTAATATAAACGACCAGTTTTTGCACACGCAGTTTTTTGCATTGGTTGATAAGAACGGCCAGGTGCGCGGCCAGGTGTATGACGGGTTAAAACAGGACGAATTAAAACAGTTGCAGAGTGATATAAGAGGCCTGCTGGCAGAAAAAGCAAACAATGCTGCTGTTGCAAATAACGGCACACCTAATAATAATGCCCAATAGTTTTATATGCAGAATATTGTAGCGGAAACATTAAAACGAAGCCAGTTAAGCGTTACAGACAGCCGCAAAAAAATACTGGAATATTTTCATCACTCAAAAGGTGCGCTTGCGCATGCTGATATTGAAAGGCTTTCGGGCGAACAGTTTGACAGGGTAACTATTTACCGCACCCTGCAAACCTTTGTTGAAAAAGGCATTATACATTCCATCCCCACATCAGATAATTCTATACGGTATGCCTTGTGCAAGGACGACTGTGCCGAGGGCCATCATCACGATAACCATATTCATTTTGTATGCGATGTGTGCGGTACCACTTTTTGCCTTGACCATGTAACTATACCTAATGTGCAATTGCCTGCAGGTTTTAAGAGCAAACAAACCGATGTAATTGTAAGCGGTATTTGCGGTAAATGTGGAAATATATAAAAGTTTTTTTGTAAATTTGAGTAACAGGAATTTGGGTAATGCAAACAACAGAATTAAGATATTATGCGCAAAAAGGTTCTTTGGCAGTAAGAAAATTACGTAGCCAAAAACTTAGTATGGGTATGCCTTTTATGATAAACTCGAGGGACCTGCCTAAGGGGCTCTGTTATCTTGAATATCCGGGAGGGGTTATTAAATTGGCCAGTTTGTCTGAATCTCAGTATGATTTTGATATTATACGTGATCTTTCCTTCGCAGAAATAAAAAAAATACGTTCGCAATTTCATTTATACTAAATAATGCCTGAGCTATACATCATTACAGGTTCAAATGGCGCGGGAAAATCAAGTGTAGGAGTCAACTATTTACCTAAACATATTCAAAAAAGCTGTTCCATTTTTAATGGGGACGAACTTTTTATTCTGAAGAGGGCCGAGTTATGGAAGCAAGGCGTTAAGGCAATTAAAGAATCAAAAAGGCTTTCGTTGGAATTGTAGAAGAAAAATTTAACAGCCTTGTGGAAATGGCTATAACAAATAAAGCAGATTTTGTTTACGAAGGCCATTTCCCGAATGAAGCAACATGGGAGATACCACGAAAATTTAAAGCAGAGGAGTATTGCATCCATATGATTTTTTTTGGGTTAACCAATGAAGAGCTTTCTGCTTTAAGAGTTTTGGGGAGGGCGCAGGAAGGCGGACATAATGTGGATTCCTTAAGCCTTCGCGACAATTTTTATGGCAATCTTGAAAAGGTAAATAAGTATTTCGTGTTGATTAATAGTTTGCATATAGTCGATACTTCCGAAGCAGACCATATTTCAATTGCAATTTTTGAAGATGGAAAAATAAAAGAATCAATAGCTTACACTGAACTTCCCGAATGGTTTGTAAATTATATGCCCTCACTTGCAGAGAAAATAAAAAAAGACACGAAAATATAAGTGCCTTGAAATCTACTGGTCGGCTTTGTTTTTAACAAAGCCATCACATCATATTCCCTCCCATCATCTTGCCACTCATACGTACAAACCCCTCTGCTGCTTTTACGCCTAATTCTCTCCCCCTGAATTCTTCCATAGCAGCATGGCCACAGGCATAAATGCCGGGCGGGTCCTGGCTAACATGGCAATACACCGATTGCCTTTTTTGTTCCTGCGTATCGCTTATATCAACGTAGTCAGTAGGATGAAATATTAAACTTTGCTCGCCTGTGCAAACCTCAAAAAAATAAAGCGGAAACTTTTGCGGGCTGCGTATCCAGGTTTGTATCACAAGCAGGCTGGCAACCTGGTGGTCTTTGTGGGAATCAACCGGCCAGTGCGTAAAAACAAGGTCCGGGGCTTCTGTTGCAATGATTTGCTGCAGCTTGCCAAGCCATTCGTTGTTCATGATGGTATCGCCGTCAATCTGCCCGGCAAATACCGGTTTTGCGCCAAGCACTTTTGATGCATTGATTGCTTCCTGTTTACGAATAGCGGCAGCCTCGTCGTGCGGTTTGCCGTCAATGCCAGCCTCGCCCGTTGTTAAATATATTATGGTAACATCATGCCCCGCGTGTACCAGCTTTGCAAGCGTGCCGCCGCATCCGCTTTCAGGGTCATCAGGATGCCCGCCTATGCAAACTATTTTCTTTTTACCGGCAGGTGGTGTAGTAATTGTTTGTGCATTTAATAAAGAAGATAAGGGCAAAAAACTTAAACCGGCTGCAGCATTCTTTACAAACTGCCTGCGCGAGTTGTTTGACAGAGGATTTGACATGTAAGCATGTTTTATCTAAAGTACCATTTTACCGCCAAAAGCCTTTAGAAAAAGATAATAGGAATTGCCAAAAGAAAAATTCTATCTTAGTACAGAAAACCTGGATCCACGCCCTGCATCGAACTTCCGCCCTTTGCACTTCTGTTCATCCTTTTTTTCAGCCCAATTAATTTATAAAACTAATTGCATGAAAACTTTTACCCTTCTTTTATCCCTCGCATGTATCTTTTTTATACCAAAATTTTGCGAGGCACAAACGGCGATCACATATATAATACCTTCCGGTACCTCTGAAATTGGTGTATATACCTATTTTGTCGGCGATAATAATTATCATCGTGTAATTGCCACAGCCAAAAGATTGTATTTAATCGACAGAAGTCGTTTTGGCTTTGATATTTTTGATGCCCCGGATGGTGTTGATATTACCGCGGTAACCGTAAAAACCATAACAAGGTTTTCACATTTTATAATCTTCTTCCTGTCAAATGGCGATGTTTACAGGTATTCAGTTGAAAAACAGCGTACGGAAAAATTAGGGAACGTACTCTCAGGCGTTACAAAAATTGATGGGGACAGGCTTTATGCTCTTTCCCAGCCCAATACAATTATCGCCTCAGATGATACTGCACATACCTGGTTTATGGATACAGTTGGCATCAGTAATTTTTACCTGAACGATTTTGGGGTTGATTCATCAAACAATGTATGGCTCGCTACCGGTAACGGGCTTTATTTTCAAACACAAGGAGGCCCGTGGGGCAAAATAACAACCATTCCTTTAAACAATCTGTCGCTTGTGTTTGTTGACAGGGAGCAGAGGATAATTACAGCCTCTGCCAATAAAATATATATAAGCGGTGATAACGGGGTAAGCTGGAAAATTGATACGGCAGGGTTAAACAACCGGACTGTTATTGCTTTTGGTGACGACGCATATGGTAATTTGTACGCAATAGCCTCCTCGGTAAGCTCTTATAAATTAGGCAATACAGTGCTTAAATCGGCCGGTGGCACAGGCCCCTGGGTTTCTATTGCTTCCGTTATAAGTAATAAAACTATGCCTGCTGACAAAGCAATTTTTTCAGCTATCAGCGGGGATTCAGCGTTGGCGCTGGCTACTATTTATGGTTTATTTATTAGCAATGACCAGGGCGCTACCTGGGCAGAGGATAATAATGGAATTCAATCGGAGATCAATAACGCATTTATTGAAAGCAGCACAGGGCGTAAATTTATATCAACAGGGTTGGGCATTTTTTATAAGGACAAAACCGACACCAGCTGGACAAAATGCTTCCCTCCTTATGGTTATGTACCTGGTGGCCCATTATGTAAGGATGATGCAGGCAATTTATATACTTTGGGAGAAAATAATTATACAAATTTTCTTACCGGTACAACACAATACGTAAATTATAAAAGTGCAAACAATGGCGCCACCTGGCTACCTGACACAGCGGGGCTAAGCAGTATAAGCGAAAACCTTTATTATGCAGATGAAACGGGTACGCAACACGCAGCCGACCTGTGTGGCAGTAGCCTGTTAAGGGTATTTGCAAAACCTGTAGGCCAGCCCTGGGCGTTAGATACAACAGGTATCCCTTATCCTGCATACTATACAAGCCCTACCTCTTTTTATAGCGACCATACCGGCAATTTATACTTGGCTTTTGATGACGGAATGATCTATAAACGCCCGGTTGGAGGAGGTGCATGGCTGGCTGATACAAGCGGGCTTAATTCGCAGGCTTATAGTTTTGCACAAACAAAAACAGGTATCCTCCTTGCAGGCACATATAACACCGGCATTAAACAAAAGATCAGCGGCAAATGGCAGAATTTGCCGTCGCCTTATCCTGCTTTCTCCGGCCTTTCCTGTTTCTTTTTATCAGTTGATACATCTAACACCATCATCGCCAACTATTCTTATTTCGATGCATACTTTAATAGTATTGGCTATGGCGTTTTTTATACGAAAGACATGGGCGTCACCTGGCATTCTTTTAATTTAGATACAATAACCTTTAAACAATTTGTATCAGTAAATGATACCACTTATGGAGTGTCATATTATAACGGCGTGTATGCCTTTATTCCCACAGGCAATGCGTTGGCGCTTGCGGTAACAGATATCAGGGCCTATCAGCAGGAGGCAGCAATAAATGTGGAATGGGATGTTACTGAAGAAATAAATATTAATAAATATGAAGTACAACGCTCCGCAGATGGCAGGCAATTTACCAGTATAGCATCAGTTATCGCCAGTGGCAAAAAAAATTATAGCTGGCTGGATGCATCGCCAAATAAAAATATTAATTATTACCGTATAAAAACAATTGATAACAATGGAGGGATAAATTACAGCGCTGTTGTTAAAGTAAATACTGCGGGAATAACGGCCTTAAATGTATATCCTAACCCGGTAAAAGGAAATACAGTAACCGTGCAGATGGAGAATATAGCCGCCGGTGTTTATACGCTTATTTTTTACGATGGCATAGGGCATTTGGTTTATGCCAGAACCATTGACCACCCGGGCGGCTCTGCCACTATGAGCATTATTTTAAACAACCTTAGCAAGGGTGTTTATTATATGCAGCTACTGGGCCGGCAACAAAAATTTAATAAAAAAATGGTGGTACAGTAAGGGCTGCAGAAATAAAATCCCTTTTCGACATAAGAAACAATTAAAACACGGCTTGTGTGTTTAAACTTTCAGTAAGTACATTTGTTGATAATTCAACAAATTTAAATTTAACCATATGGCATTTACACTACCTGCGCTTCCTTATGCATTTGATGCTCTGGAACCGTATATTGACACGCTGACCATGCAGATACATCATGGAAAACATCACCAGGCTTATGTAACCAACCTTAATAATGCTATAGCAGGCACCCCCAACGAAAATAAAAGCCTGGAAGAGCTGGTTAAAGCAGCCGGTTCACTTTCACCTGCAATACGCAACAACGGCGGCGGCCACTGGAACCATAGCTTTTTTTGGGAGATCCTTGGCCCCAGTGCCGGGGGCATACCAACAGGCGAACTGGCTGATGCTATTAATGCAACCTTTGGCAGTTTTGATGATTTTAAAACAAAATTTGCTGCTGCAGGCGTTGGGCGTTTTGGCAGCGGATGGGCGTGGCTGGTAAAAAAAGACGGCAAGCTGGAAATATCTTCCACCCCTAACCAGGATAACCCTTTAATGGATGTGGCCGACATAAAAGGCACGCCTGTTTTTGGAGTTGACGTTTGGGAACATGCCTATTATCTTAAATACCAAAACAAAAGGCCGGATTATTTAGCTGCAATATGGAATGTAGTTGACTGGAAAAAAGTAGCTGAACATTTTGCCGCCAAATAAAAGTTGGTATATTTTATAAATACGTTTTACTTTGAAGTGCCGCAAATTTTGCGGCACTTTTATATAAATGTTATGAGAAAGATATTTTTATACCTGTTATTGCCATTGTTGTTGGCAAGTTGCGGAAACAATACAAAAAAGGTATTGGTACTTACACATGATAACCCGTCTATCAATGAAGACGCGGGCACAGTTGATTGTAAAACAACAAGGGGCCATGTGGAAAAGGAACTTGACTTTAAAGGAAGCAGCTTAAAAGTAAGTACGGCGGCAGGCGATGCAACACTGTCTATCCCGGATAAGGGTTATTATATTGCAAACCTCAAGAATAATGATACCATCATTGGCAGCTACCAGCATTTTTCAGCGCAGGGTGCGGCGCAAAAGGTGATAACACAGGACGACCTCAAGAAAAAAATTGATTCATTAATACAATTATCCCAGGGTAAAAATGTAAGCGATGCAAACCGCAATTATTTTATCCCTCCAAATACGGTGGCAAAAATAACATCAAACCCGGATGCTTTTATTGTGGCGCCTTACCACCAAATGACCTCTATACCGCAACAGGGTGATAAAGAACCGGAAGTTTACCAGTTTTATACTATTAATGAGGTAAGGGAAATGATCGCTAACCTGCAAAAACTAACAACCCCCGAAAAGTCACCCAATCAATAAAGTTTTAGGGTACAGGGTCATAACCGCTTCCGCCGCCTGGGTGGCATTTTGAGATGCGTTTTATTGCCAACCAGGTGCCTTTAAATAAACCATATTTCTTTAATGCTTCAACGGCATATTGAGAGCAGGTTGGGGTAAATCTGCATTTAGGCCCAAGCATCGGCGAAATGCCATACTGGTATATTTTTATAAAAAATATAAAGGGATAACTTAGTATTTGCTTAAGCCTTTTCATTCAACTCCTTCATTAACCGTTTAAAAACAAACGGCATCTTTTCTTTTATTGTTTTATAAACAGGCGGGGTTTTATCAATATATAATATGAAAATAACCAGTTGCATACCCCTCTCCAGTAAAAATTGGTGCAGTGCTGTTTTTTCTGTCCGGTAGGCTTCGCGAAGTAATCGCTTTATGTGGTTGCGTTCTACAGCCTTTTTAAAAGTCTTTCCGCTAACGCCAACACCTGCTTTTATAAAAAAATCCAGTTTTTCTCCGGGCTGCAGGTAAAAAATTTTCAGCGGAAAAGCCGTAAATGACCTCCCCTTGCTAAAAAGCAACTCCATCGTTTTCCTGCTTTTTAATTTTTCTTCCCTGCTGTATGAAAATTGTTTACTCATTAAACCGGTGCAATAAAAAAGCCCTCCCGTAACAAACGGGAGGGCTTTAGCTATTTAAATTATCCTGCGGGATATTACTTTAACTTCCTCTCGTCTGAAACAGTTAACTTATGGCGGCCTTTTGCCCTGCGGCTTGCCAAAACTTTGCGGCCGTTAGCTGTTTCCATACGCTTGCGGAAACCATGAACTGATTTACGGCGGCGATTATGTGGCTGGAATGTACGTTTCATTTTTGCTGTATTTTACTAACCCTTAATAATTTTTCTACCCTTAGGTTGCAGTCACCATCACTGCCTCCCGGTGAAAGGTCGGCAAAGGTAATAGATTATTTTTTTATTTTGGCATTGATTATAGAAATTTTTATGCAGCAATGCAATTCCGGTTAGGGCGCGGTATGAAAATCTTCCAAGTCCAGGTGTTTCGATTGCACTTCTCTGCCAAAAAACGCAACAGCATGTTTATCAAAATCGGCCGGGGAATCAGTGGTATAAAATAAACGGCCACCGTTTATACTAAGTTGTTGTTCCAGTTCGGTATGCCTTTTAAGGTAGTCAACCAGGCTGTTTGCTACAATTTCGCCCTGCGAAACTATTTTAACATCAACCGGCATGTATTCCTCAATCTTTTTCTTCAGTAGCGGATAATGGGTGCAGGCAAGCAATACTGTATCCATCATCGGGTCTTTAGCCAACAACTCACGGATATTCTTTTTAACAAAAAAATCCGCACCGTGGCCTAACTGCTCATTGTTTTCTACCAAGGGCACCCACATGGGGCATGCTTCCTGAGAAACGTTTACACCAGGGAAAAATTTTTTGATCTCAATCACATATGATTGCGATTGTACAGTACCATTTGTTGCAAGTATTCCAACGCTTTTACATTCAGAAAAGGTCCCGATTATTTCAGTAGTGGGCCTTATAACACCCAATACCCTTTTATTTGGGTCTATTTTTGGAAGGTCGTTTTGCTGAATAGTGCGTAATGCCTTAGCCGAAGCGGTATTACAGGCTAAAATTACCAGCGGGCAGCCTTGCTGAAAAAACCATTTTACACATTGCAGCGTATAATGATATACCGTTTCAAATGAGCGGTTGCCATACGGTGCGCGGGCATTGTCGCCCATATAAATATAATCGTATGCAGGCAGCTTCTCCACAATTTCCTTCAGTACGGTAAGCCCTCCGTAACCGGAATCAAATACTCCAATAGGTTGCGCATGTTGCATATCCAAAATTAAAGAACCACGCCCGAAAGAAGCGTGGTTCTTTAAAATATTATTCTTTTCTACCCTAAATTAGGGGTGAAATGCTTTTGCTGTTCCCGTTAATACCTATGGCTTTGGTTTAGTACCACCGGTACTACCACCCGATTTAGACCCCGCAGGTTGCTGTGGCTGGGCTGGTGCATCCGGGTCGTCACCTAATACCAGGAATTCCTGTGGCAATCCATCTAGCTTAAGTTCCTTAGCAACTGAAATAAACACATTATCTATATGGGGCCCAAATTCGTATGCACCGGGTTTAAGTATAATGTTATATTTTTTTGCGTCAAGCACCTTTTTGTAGGCTGCTTCAACCTCCTGGTATAAGCCTTGTGCCAACTGGCCTTTTTTAGCTTCTAATTTCCTTTGGCCATATGTATTCCAGTTAACGAGGTAGCTGTACATGTTCTGGCGCTGGGTTGCCGTATATTGTAATACTGCTGCTGGTTTTCTGCCCTGGGCTACCAGCGGAGAATCAGCTTTATAGGTGCTGTCCAAACGCTTAAATTCACTTAAATATACCTGGTATTCTGAACCAAGAGAATCGGTTTGATAAATATTCAGCATACTGTCAACTGCGCGATAACCGGGCATTGCCTGTACCATTGCATCAATATCAAATACGCCTATTTTCAGTGTTTGTGCGCCGGCTTTATCACCTGCAAAAAAAATTGCCAATACAGCCAGGACGCTAAAGAAAACCTTTTTCATTTTTTAAATTTTATTGATTTTTGTGGATTACGAATTAGTTCTTAATTCCAAGCTCCCTCAATACCTCGTCGCTCTTCTCCAATTTTGGGTCGGCAAATATAACAGTAATTCCTTCACTCTTATCCAGAATAAAATCGTACCCGTGTGCTACCGCTATTTTTTGCACTGCATTATATACTTTGTCCTGCAGGGGTTTTACAAGGCTTTGGCGTTCTTTAAAAAGGTCGCCTTCGTAACCAAACCTTTTCTTTTGCAGGTCGCGCAGTTCTTTCTCCTTATTAAACAGTTCATCTTCCCTTTTCTTTTTTAATTCATCGCTAAGCATAAACTGTTCAGCATCATAGTCCTTATACATTTGGTTTAATAATGCCTGTTTATCATCTATTTCTTTTTGCCATTGCGTGCTCAGGTCCTGCAATTTCTTATCCGCCATGTTATATTCGGGCATTTTGCTTAAAATGTACTTTGTATCTATTACGGCATAGTGTTGTGCAACAGCGTTAAGGCTTGTAACCAGGGTTATTAATACAGGCAATATTAACTTTTTCATAAAACAAATTTTTTGCAGGAATATGAAAATAAACAATTTATCAATAGGTTTATTAATCAGGTTCATATCCCAGCATAAATGTAAACCTGCCTGCGTTTTTAAGGCCCTGGCCAGGTTGCAACCTGTCTAATCCTATTCCATAATCAAATCCCAACAATCCGAACATAGGCAAAAAGAAGCGTGCTCCTAAGCCCACAGAACGGCGAAGCCTGAAAGGGTCATAATCCTGGAAAGAATACCATCCGTTGGCAGCTTCAAAAAAAGTTAATGCATAAATAGTGCTGCTTGGGTTTAGGCTTAGCGGGTAGCGAAGCTCAAGGGTATATTTATTAAAAATGGTGAAATATTGTGTTGCGCCTGACTGGTCGGGGTTAACTCTTGGGTCAGAAGTTTGATACACGGGATAACCTCTTTGAGAAATAATATCATAGCCCAATAATGCATAGCTGTTGCTTAAGCCTGCATCACCCACCTGGAAGCGCTCGAAAGGAGAAATGTCCAGCTTGCTGTTATAACGGCCAATAAACCCATATTTCGCAGCCATCTTTAATACAAACTGCTTGTTCTTATCTTCCCCCGTCGCCTGGCCTATCGGCACATACCACTCGCCTGTAAAACGCCATTTATGGTATTCAACAAACTTATATGGGTTTTGTGCATTTACAAGGCTTGGGTCAAGCAATGAAAATGGAGGTGTTAGCTGCAAGCTTACCAAAAAGTTAGAGCCCGACCTGGGAAATGTAGGCGCATCTACAGATGAGCGCTGCAAAGTTACTTTTACACTGATGTTGTTTGACCGGCCATTGTTGAACAGCGAGCCATCCTTAAGCGTAAGGTACTGGTCAATGGTATAATTCTTTAACGTGTATAACGCGTAGTTAAAGGTAAAGCCAAGTGTAAAAAAGTCATCCGGCCATTTTAACTGTTTGCCGAGGCCTATTGCAAAACCTGTAGTTCTAAAATACGAGCTGTCTGCTGCAGAAGTACTGTATGAAAGCGTTAAAGGGTTGTACGAATTTGAAAACTTGGTATCATAAACACTAAGTGTAAGCGAGTTTCTTTTTGTACCGCCTAACCATGGTTCGGTGAAAGATACATTGTATGAGCGGTATGCGCTTCCATTACTTTGGAAACGAACGCTTAGCTTTTGTCCGTCGCCTGTAGGCAACGGGTCCCAGGCTGATTTGCGAAAGATATTTTTAATGGAAAAGTTATTAAATGTTACACCCAATGTACCCGTTAAACCTATTCCACCTCCAAAACCGGCGCTTAGTTCTAATTGGTCGCTCGATTTTTCAACCAGCTTCCACGTTATATCCACTGTTCCATCTTCAGGATTAGGCACGATAACAGGTTCAATTTTTTCCTGGTCAAAAAAGCCAAGCTGGGCAAGCTCGCGTTGTGAACGGATAACCAGTGTACGGCTGAATTTTTCACCCGGAATTGTTCTTAATTCACGACGGATTACATATTCCTTCGTTTTTTCATTACCTGTTATTTTAACATTTTTCCATGTTGCTACCGTACCTTCTGAAATGCGTATCTCAAAATCAATAGTGTCATTATATACGGCGGTTTCAACAGGATCAATGCGAAAGAAAAGATAACCATCGTCATAATATAAACCGCTTATATCACCCCCTTCAGGAGAGACATTTTTACCCAACTTTTTGCTTAGAAGGTCTGAATTATAAACATCGCCTTTATGAATGCCCAATATAAGCGTTAAAATAGAATCGGAATATTTGGTATTACCGCGCCAGGTAATATTGCCAAAATAATATTTATGGCCTTCGTCAACCCGTATGTCAATATTTACAGTGCCTTTTGCAGTATCAAATTTTTCCCTGTGATCTGTTATACCCGCATCACGGAAGCCAATTGAGTTATAGTAATCAATTATTTTATTTTGATCATCCTGGTATTTAGCTGCATTAAATTTTGCAGAAGTAAAGAATTTTAAGCGGACGTAGGGGTTTAAAAGGCGCCTTGTTTTGGTATAGGTAAGGTATCCCTTCTCATGAAGATAATCTTTAAATGTGTATATTTTTGCCGCGGCAAGGCCGCCTGTGCCATAGTCAGGATAAAGCGAAAAACGCGTCATTTCTTTAGTATCTTTCAATTGGCGCCTAAGATCGTTGTCGCTTATTGTGTTGCCGACAAAATTTATATTATCTACTTTTTCTTTCTTTCCTTTATCTATGTAAAAAGTAAGTATCGCTGTGTTTTGAATAGATGAATCTGCCTTTTGGTCATAGGTTATTTTTGCGCCGGGGTTGCCTTTATCGGCAAAATACTTTTTAATGGCGTCAACCGCATTGCGCTTCATGTTCTCGGTTATCACCCTGTTTACAACAAGCCCGGTTTTATCCTTCAGGTCATCTGACTGGCCTTTGGGTACGCCTTTAAAGAAAAATTTTGAAAGCCTGGGCCTTTCAGTAACATTTATTTCAAGGTAAATGTTATTGCCCTGCAGTTTAGTTATATAAATAGAAACGTCGCTAAAATAATTTTGCCCCCATAATTTAGTTATGGCCTTTGAAAAATTATCCCCCCCGGGTATGGTGATCTCATCTCCAACATTAAGCCCGCTAACAGATATCAGCAACGCCTCATCAAAATATTTGTTTCCGGTTACTTTTATACCGGCCACTTTATATTTTTGGGGCTGTTTTTGCGTAAATATATTTAACAGGTCGGCATTTAAAGATGTTACAGTAGTATCCGCTGGATTGCCCGGCACCTGTGCATAAGTAAAATAACTGCCCATGCAAAGGATGGTTGCAAGGATAAACGATATAAGAAATTTCTGCATCCGGATTACTGTTTGTGTTTTTTGCGATTCCAAAACCCCGCGCGGCGGGGCCGGCAGTTGTTGTTTTAGTGGCGGCAAATTAACGGGAATAATTAAAAGTGTTTGTTAAATAACATTTTAAAAATATTTGCGGGATCATTGCGCCATAGATTCGGGTTGTAATTGTTCACTTATTTTGCCAAAACGCCTTTCACGCGCCTGGTAATCTAATATTGCTTCCACCAGGTTTTGTTTTCTAAAATCAGGCCACCTCGTGTCGGTAAAATATAGTTCAGAATAAGCCAGCTGGTAAAGTAAAAAATTGCTTATGCGGTATTCGCCACTTGTACGTATCATTAATTCAGGATCGGGAAAAGCACTGGTAGTCAGATAGTTTTGCAGTGTGTCCTGGGTAATACAGGCAGGGTCAATCTTACCTGCTTTAACATCAAAAGCAATGTTCTTTACAGCATTTACCAATTCCCACCGGCTGCTGTAACTCAATGCCAATATTAGGTTTAGCCCCGTGTTGTGGCTGGTTTCATTCATAGCTTCCTGTAATTCGTTCCTGGCGTAATCCGGTAACATTTGTATATCGCCAATTACATGAAGTTTTATGTTATTTTTATTTAATACGGTAACTTCACTCCTTATTGTATCAACAAGCAATTCCATTAATCCGCTTACTTCGTATTGGGGCCTGTCCCAGTTTTCGGTACTAAAAGTGTACAATGTTAAGTACTCAATACCAATTTCTGAGGCGCCTTCCACAATATTGCGCACACTTTCAACACCATGAAAATGGCCATAAAGCCTGTCCTGGCCTTTTTCCTGCGCCCATCTGCCATTTCCATCCATTATTATGGCTATATGGCGCGGTAACCGGCTTTTATCAATTTTTTCGAGTTGCTCCATAACTCTGGCGGGAGATTAGAATTGGCGAAGTTAGTAAAATAGATTTCTCTAAAAATAGTTTATTAAAAGGTTTAAGGTAAACATAACGGATAGGCACCAATATTTACTTAATCCCTTATGAGCTTAATGTGCTGAAAAAGGATTTTGTAAAATCTTTTGGCAACAGGCTTTGCCTAAGGGCAAAACATTGAATGCCTGAATAATTTTTAAAGGGGGCTTTAAAAAAGCAAAGTGCCACGAGGAGACATGGTTTACCAATAGCTGCTTATTATTTGGCGGTAGGGCATATATAAGAAGACAAATTAAGGGAAATGCCTACATGAAAAAGCACATATGCATCTTTTTGCAAGCTGTTACCACGCTGGCGGTCTTTGATGCCGATGGGTGCCCCCAATTCGTAACTCCGGTCCTGTAAAAGAAAGGCCGGTGAAGGCTGGCCATTAGGCAAGGGTGGAAAAGCCGCCGAGCCTGCGTAAGTGGTGCTAACATCATCAATATAATCTGTAGTGGTAAAGCGGTAACCAACCTCTGCAAATACATTTGTTTTATCTGAGATGCTGAATTTAAACCCAACCGCAAATGGAAAGCACACCGCCATTGAGCCATAAGGGGCCGGGCGCCCGGGAGTGCCCTGGCCTTCGGTGCCAAGGGGCCGCAAATAATATTTTTGCCCGTTTAAATATGCATAAGGGTCGTACGAAAACACACCTGCGCCTATTGACATATAAGGTGTATAATTATACCCTTCAACGCCTGGTATGAATTTGAAAAAATTAAATACACCATTTAATGAAAACTCATAAATATTTGTATTAAAGCTAAGGTTACGCTCAACCTGTACAGGATTTTTACTGTATTTATCAGCATAAGCCAGGAAGGCATAGTCGCCGGCAACCTTTAGCCCAATATAATTATTGAATTGCTTTAAAAAATAAATACCCGCGGTAAACTTAGGGCGGTTAAGAGCAGCATTGGCGTCAAGGTCGCCAAAATAATGGTCAAGGCCTACGCCAATGCCAAATTCTCCTTCCTGTTTGTAGCTTTCGTACTGTGCTTTTACAGAAAAAAAAGCAAGAATAACTATGCAGCTGAGTAAAATTTTTTTACGCATCATATGCAAAATAATAATGTTAAAACGAAAAAAGAAGAATTTTCTTGTGCGAAGTGATTATTTAATGTTGAAAAGCCCAATGTAATCTACTAAACATTGGGCTGGGGGGCTAATTTACTTTGATAATTTGCGAGGAAGCCATTGGAATATTAATAAATTTAAAGTAATAGGCGCCTGCCGCATATTGCCGGATAGCCCAGTAAATAAAATTAGGCCCTTTAGCAGCATGTAACTTTTTTACTTCAAGCACCTGGCCGGTTTGGGCATACAGGGCTAATGAGCATTCTATTTCCTTTGTTGAAGTAAACACAATGTTTACAAAATCTTTTGCAGGGTTGGGATATATTTTGCTTATAACAAATTCCTTTGCGGGCGTAGTTGGCTCAGTCAGAGATTTTGCAACTTTAATACTTGTGTTTGACGATGCAAGGGTAACCCTGCCAAGCTGGTTAATAGCATTCATTAATACAAGGTTTAAAGTACTTGTATTTCCGTCCTTGCCAAGAAAGGCCCATGTATTACCAGCATCATTACTTGACCAAAAGTATAACCCGGATTCCGGCAAACCATTTAATTCGGCATCAAAATAATTAAATTGAAGGCTTACATCAAGGCCTGTATTATTGGTTGGGGTAAATTCAAAATACCTGTAAATACCGGTTTTGCCCAAAGCAACGGTTTGGGCTATATGCCCTCTTTTTATAAGGGTGCTGCCTAAATTTGCCGGGCTGGTAATATAAATGCCAATATTGCCGGGATTTGTGGCATAAGGGCCGGTAAGCACAGCCGTTTTAAGTACGCTGCCGCCCTGCGTGCCAATTATACGGCCGGTTTCACTCTCACCAACTAACGTGCCTGCACCGCTGCCAAGGTCAACATTGTAATTATTTAGCTGAAGGTTGCCGCCGGTAAAACTAAGATTACCGTTAACTGCTATGGAAGTGTTTAACTGTACATCGCCGGCTGATTTATTCAGCACCAGGTTATTAAATATAATATTGGGGCCCGTTATTGCCGAAACAGCTGCTGCCGCGGTGCCTGTAAAGGTTATTGTGTTGCCATTATTTATAAGCGACCCGGCATTGGTTAACCCAACATTATTAAAAATGATATTTATGGCCCCGTTAGAAATAAAATTAGTGCTGCTGCCAACATAAAGGCCCTGTGCCTGCACTTGCAGGCAAAATATAAAAGCCATACCCGCAATAGTGCGTGCGGGTTTAATTTTTTTGCTGTATAACTTTAAAATAGGCATGGCTGATTTTTATAAATATTTATGTGCCGCTTTAATCCTTTCCGTGCGCTATTGGCATGCCCCTGCTGTACAAGTTTTTCCAGCCGGGCAAGCATTTGAACAAGTACCGCAATGATTACCATTCGTCGCCAGGTTTACTTCGCAGCCATTACTTGCTATGCCGTCGCAATTGGCAAAACCTGCGTTGCAACTATTAATAACAATTACTCCGGCTACACACGATGCCGAGGCAACATTTGGCAAACCTGCGCCTGATATACTGCACAGGCCACAATGATTAATGTTCGTCGCCAGGTTTACTTCGCAACCGTTACTTGCATTGCCATCGCAGTCAGCAAAACCTGCATTACAACTATTAATATAAATTGCTCCGGCTACACACGAAACTGAGGCAACATTTGGCAAACCTGCCCCTGATATGCCGCACGCTCCACAATTATTAACGTTGTTCTGCAGGTTTACTTCGCAGCCGTCGCTTGCCTGGTTATTGCAATTAGCAAAACCTGAAGTACAACTATTAATAACAATAACCCCGGCTACGCACGCTGTAGAGGCGGCATTATTCAAATTTGCCCCTGATATACCGCACGCCCCGCAATTATTAATGTTTGTCTGCAGGTTTACTTCACAGCCATTGCTTGCTATGCCATCGCAATTTGCAAAACCCGGGTTGCAGCTATTTATAACAATTGACCCGGCTACACAAGATGCCGAAGCAACATTTGGCAAACCTGTCCCTGATATACTGCACAGGCCACAATGATTAATGTTCGTCTGCAGGTTTACTTCACAGCCATTGTTTATTACACCGTCGCAATTAGCAAAACCTGCATTGCAAACAATAGTGCCCACGCCTGCTGCACAACCGGCTGTACTGTTTGGATACTGGCCAACTACATATGCGCAACTACCGCAATTATTAACATCGGTCTGCAGGTTTACTTCGCAGCCGTTACTTGGATTGCCGTCGCAATTTGCAAAACCCGCATTGCAGCTATTAATAACAATTGCCCCGTTTACACACGATGCCGAGGCAACATTTGGCAAACTTGCCCCTGATAAACCGCACAGGCCGCAATTATTAATATCGGTAACCACGTTTATTTCACAACCATTGCCGGGGACGCCGTCGCAATCACTATAACCGGTATTGCAGGCTGCTATGGTGCATACGCCGGGATAAGTACAAATAGCCGTGGCATTAGGTAATATGCCGGGTACAGTTAGCTCATTATCATTGAAAAAACGCCAGGTAAGGCCGTCAAAATATGCCGGTTTGCTTTTTGAGGTATTATACACGATAAGTCCCGCCGCCGGGATAGGGATCTGGAATATTTGCTGGGCTGTTAATCGTGGTAACAGTAACCCTTTGGTTACCGAGCGCGCTTCTATTATTGCGGAGGTGTCAAGCTTATTACCCGCAGAACTCGCTAACAAGCCGGTTGACTGAACAGTAGCGCCTGTTTGAACAAGTGTTACCGCATTGTTGCCTATTACTACTTTATTACTGCTGTCAACTTTGGCGCCATAGCCTATGGCCGTAGCATTTGTTAAGTTGCCGTACAATACATCCGCGGTGGCGCCCACCGCAGTATTGCCGCTGCCCGAAGTATTGCTGTATAAGGCAGAGTCGCCCATTGCCGCAAGGTTATAACCTGTTTTATTGTTTGAAGCCGCAATGGCGCCAATGGCTAAGTTGTTGCGCCCGGCAGTATCGCTCAGGCCCGACTTGTAGCCCAAAAAAGTGTTGTTGTGTTTAGGATCTATTTTGCCGCTGGATTTGTTATTAACCCTGAAAGTAAGTGACACGGAATCACTTGTGCCTATAAAATCCAGCGTGTCCTTCGTTCCTTTATTGCCTGTCAGCGCCCATGCGGCAGGGGCTTGCATGCTTACCCAGCTTGTACCGTTGTGATACCAAAAACCGTTTGTAGTAGTATCATACACCAGCAGGCCTTTGGTTTTGGGCATAAGGTTGCGCGACGTAGTACTTGTACGTGGAATAAGAATACCTTTAGTGAATGATTTTATGTCGAGTATAGCATTGGGATCGGGTAAGGAGCCGTCGGTATTGATCGCTATATTTTGCTGGGCATGTAAAGAAAGAGAAAAAAAGGCAAAAAAGATCAATAGAAATACCGACCAGGGTCCGGATTGTTGTTTCATACATTTTGTTAATAAGGTGGGGCAGGCGCTTAAAGATAAAGCTTTTGCAAGCCCTAACTAAAAACCGTTAACCTTTCAAATATAACTTATATAACCAGTAATATGAACTTTAAGCAAAAGTTTTGTTTAGAAGCCAATTTAATTCACCTAATAAACAAAAGGTTGTGGCTTGAAATCAATAACATTGGGGTAAGTGCCTCCCTTTGTATAAAACTTCCGGTAAAACTGTATTTAATAAATAAAATCCTTTTCTTCGTTGTAAAATAACATACCCGAATATGATCACGCTGAACGAAGGTGACAAAGCCCCTGCATTTAAGGGCACTGACCAAAACGGCAATAAGGTTTCATTAGCAGATTTTAAGGGCAAAAAACTGGCCCTGTATTTTTATTCTGAAGACGATAGCCCCACCTGTACCATAGAGGCATGTAACCTGCGGGACAATTTTGCCCTGCTGAAGCAAAAAGGGATTGGGGTAGTTGGAGTAAGCCCCGATGATGAAAAAAGTCACAAAAAATTTGAAACAAAATACCAGTTACCCTTTACCCTTATTGCAGATACCAATCATAAGGTGCTTGAGCAATACGGCGTATGGGGAGAAAAGCAAATGTTTGGCAACCACTATATGGGCGTACACCGAACCACTTTTTTAATTGACGAAAAAGGCAAGATCAAAAAGATATTTAAAAAGCCCAAGAATAAAGATCATGCAGCAGAAATTGTAAAGGCATTTGGGCTATAGTTATTGGGGGTCATTAGTCATTAAGACAAGAAAGTCCATAGTCCATGGTCGATAGCCCATAGTATATGTGCGAATTGGGTTGAAAGAGTTTAATGATTCTTAAAAAACGAACTTGTTGCCTTTTACCATGGACTATCGACTATGGTCTATGGACTAACCAGCCACTCCACCTCCCCAAACCCAAACGAGTTCCACGCAGCGCCTTCTACCAATAGCCTGCCATCCGGCGTTACTTCTTTTATCACCACCCTGAATAATATATTTTCTTTTCGCAGTTGTACTTCTTTGCCCCTTTTATAAAGCACTTGATTATAACAGGCAAGTAATACATCTTTGCCTGCGGCCACTTGCTTAAAACGCGCGTTTATACAATTATGCAGTTCTTTTGCAATGGTTATAACATCAAAATTTTTACCGGTTATTTGTTTTAACGAAACGGCGTTGGCAGCATTATCCCCAAACGAAGTTTGGTTAATATTTATACCCATGCCCACCACTGCCCACTGCCATTTATCTCCTCTTATAATGTTCTCTATCAATATCCCCCCTGCCTTTCTGTCATTCCAGTAAATATCATTTGGCCATTTAACACATGTTTCACTGCCTGCATATTTACTAAAAACATCATGGGCCGCTATGGCCATTGCAACACTTAAATAAAATTGTGCGGAAACTGGTAAGCTATTGGTATTTAGGGCTACCGATATAATAATGTTCTGCCCGGGTTTAGTGTGCCATTGCTTTGCACGCTGGCCTTTTCCTTTGGTCTGTTCGTATGCAAACCATGCCGTACCATGTTGTACACCTGGTAATTGCAACTGTGCCATGGCATAGTTGTTGGTGCTGTCAACCGTTATTAATTCTATAAATGGTTGTCCTTCGGTATGAATTATGCTATTAGCAGACAAAAATTAGTATTTTTGGCAAAATTAGCTGAATTGCAACCGGCCCTAAATACAATTAATAAATTATTTCACTAAAATTTAATTGATTATTGGCACCATTATCTGTCTTGAATGATCGCAAAAGAACAGGCATAATAAGGCTTAACCGTAATTCTAAAATTTTCAAGTCTGTAATAAAGGCTATAAGGGAAAAAAAGGGTGAAAAAATAGTTTGCCTCGATCTGCGGAAAATACCTGAAGCAGTTGCTGATTTCTTTGTTATTTGCGAGGCCTCCAATACCACGCAGGTAAAGGCCATAAGTGACTCGGTAGAAGATACCGTTAAAAAGGAGTGCAATGAAATTCCTTATAAGCACGAAGGCCACCAGGCTAAACAATGGATATTGATTGATTATATAAATATAGTGATACATATAATGCATGCTGAAACCCGCAAATTTTACAAACTTGAGGAAATGTGGAGCGATGCAGAACTTGAAGAATATGACAGTTAATATAAAACACTGTATTTTGAACTTTTATTAAGAAAAACTATTAAACAATTGTGAAGTAAGCAAGTATGGCACAGGACGATAAAAACATAAAACCCAATCCTATTGACAGAGGAGGTGATGACAAAAACCCGCGGAAGGGCCCCCGGTTTAGTATTTACTGGATATACGCCGTTATTGCAGTAGGGCTTATAGGATATAATCTTTTGGTTAGAAGTACACCAGATACGGCTACAACTACTGAATCCGAGTTTTTTCAACACATGTTGTTACAGGGCGATGTTACGAAGATAGACCTTGTAAAAAATAAAGACATTGTAAGGGTATATATTAACAGCGATAGCCTTAACAAACCTTATTATAAAGATAAGTTGCAAAAAACCGTACCTGCTGATAATACTTCTCCTCTATTTGAGTTTGGTGTATCTGATGCAAAAACATGGCCTAACCGGTATGACCAGTTTTGTAAGGACAATAATGTATCAAATACAAAGAAACCGGATATACACATAACAAGCGAAGGCGAATGGTATGGCCCCGCGGCAAATATCTTTTTCACTATCCTGCTTTTTGTGGTAATGATCTTTTTATTCATGCGCAAAATGGGTGGCCCTGCCGGTGGTGGTGGCCCGGGTGGTATATTTAATATAGGCAAAAGCAAAGCCCAGTTATTTGAAAAAGGCACAAAAGTGAACATAAATTTTGCCGATGTTGCAGGGTTAGATGAGGCAAAAGTGGAGGTAATGGAAATTGTTGACTTTTTAAAGAACCCTAAAAAGTACACCCTGCTTGGTGGTAAAATACCCAAGGGTGCATTATTGATAGGACCGCCGGGTACCGGTAAAACCTTATTGGCCAAAGCTGTTGCGGGCGAAGCCCAGGTGCCTTTTTTCAGCATGAGCGGTTCTGATTTTGTAGAACTGTTTGTAGGTGTAGGCGCCAGCCGCGTTAGGGACTTGTTTAAGCAGGCAAGGGAAAAAGCCCCGTGTATCATCTTTATTGACGAAATAGATGCCATTGGCCGTGCCCGCGGGCGCAATGCTATAATGAGCAACGACGAAAGAGAAAATACCCTTAACCAATTATTGGTTGAAATGGATGGCTTTGCAGGCGATGCAGGTATTATTATCCTTGCTGCTACCAACAGGCCCGATGTATTAGACCCGGCTTTATTACGGCCTGGCCGCTTTGACCGCCAGATATCTATTGACAAACCCGATGTAAAGGGGCGCGAAGCTATTTTTAAAGTGCATTTGAAACCGATAAAAATTTCTCAAACCCTTGATATACATAAGCTTGCTGAACAAACACCCGGTTTTGCAGGCGCTGATATAGCCAATGTTTGTAATGAGGCTGCCCTTATTGCCGCCCGCAAAGGAAAAGACGCGGTAGATATGAGCGATTTTCAGGACGCTATTGACCGCGTTATTGGTGGCCTGGAAAAAAAGAATAAAATAATATTACCTGAAGAAAAAGAGATAATAGCCTATCACGAAGCGGGCCATGCTATTTGCGGATGGTACCTTGAACATGCTTACCCTTTATTAAAAGTAACCATTGTACCCCGTGGTACTGCTGCATTGGGTTATGCACAATACACGCCGAAAGAGCAGTATTTGTATAATACAGACCAATTGATGGATCAAATTTGTATGACGCTTGGCGGCAGAGCAGCAGAAGAAATATTTTTTGGCAAAATATCTACCGGCGCTTCAAACGATCTTCAGCAAATAACCCGTATAGCTTACTCAATGGTGACTGTTTACGGTATGAATGAAAAGGTGGGAAATGTTAGCTTTTACGACCCCTCGCAGGAAAATGCCTTTACCAAGCCTTTTAGCGAAGAGACGGGCAAGATAATTGATGAAGAAGTAAGGAAACTTATTGATGAGGGATATATAAGAACTAAAAAATTACTGGTAGAGAAGAAGGAGCAAGTTGAAAAATTAGCTAAGGAATTGTTGAAAAGAGAAGTATTATTTAAAAGCGATCTGGAAATATTGATAGGCAAACGCCCCTTTGAAGAAAAAAAGCTGCTGGATGATGGCGTTGAGGCTCCTCCGGTAGATAATAAGCATTCAGAAAACGGGCTAAGTAACCAGGAAGAAAAAGTTCCGGGCATTATTAATAGCCCCGCCAGGCCGCTTGCATAATAAAATTACGAGTGAGATGAAAGTATCACCCGCAAGACAAAATATCTTACGCAAAATACGACAGGCACTGAGCAATTCAGTGCCTGTTCCTTTTCCTCAAAGTGATGGAACCGAGAGCGTATTTAAGCCATTGCAACAGGAAATTGATGTTGAATTCGCTGAAAATTTTACAAAGCTGCAGGGTAAGTTTTCTTTTTGCCTTAATGAAAATGAATTGGTTGAACAACTGCAATCGTTGATCGTTACACGCAAGTGGGACAAAATATATTGCAGGGAAAGCGGGCTAAAAGAATCCTTATCTTCTGCCGGGTTTACTATTAATTACTCAGATGATCTTATAACTTGCGATGCTTCCATTACAGGATGTGAATTTTTGGTAGCAAGAACCGGCAGCATTGTAATGAGCAGCGCCCAGCAAAGTGGCAGGACCACGAGCGTATATGCGCCGGTGCACATTTGTATAGCCTATACAAGCCAATTGGTGTACGATGTTAAAGATGCGCTTACGCTGGCAAAAAATAAGTACGCAAAGCTGCCTTCCTTGATCACTTTCGCCACTGGCCCAAGCCGCACGGCAGACATAGAGAAAACTTTGGTAGTGGGCGTACACGGGCCTAAAGAAGTATATTGCTTTTTGATAGACAAGTAGCATAGAGATATAATCAGCACATTTTCTTAATTTTAAGGTATGAATGAAGTACTTGATACATTAAAAGCCAATAAAGAAATACTTTTTAATAAATATCCGTTAAAGAGCATAGCCCTTTTTGGTTCTTACAGCAGGGGGGACAGCGATAGTTCAAGTGACGTAGATGTAATGGTTGAATTAACAATTCCCGACGCAAGGGCTTTTATTGATCTTAGCTACGAATTGGAAGAATTGTTCCAAAAAAAGGTAGATATAGTTTCAAAGAATGGTATGAAGGAAAGGTATATGAAAGTTATTGAAAAAGATTTACAGTATGTCTAAATAACAGGGCAAACGCATTATAAATATTAGTAGGCTGTTTTGGGCTTTTATGTGCCGTTAGGTACATTTCGTAGGTAGAACAATTATGAAACGAGCACCAAGCGTTCCTATCGGAACGCATCGTGCTTACTTTATTTCATCTGACTACCTACAAAATGTCCCTAACGGGACATGTAACATGATTTTAAATTTTTCTAAAATTTATAATGCGTTTGCCCTGATCTAAATAACTATTATGAGAGAAATATGGAAGATAAACTTGAAGGATTGAAGGATATAGGAAATTGCAATGATTTATGCAATATTTTTGAGCTCGGAAGAAACGAGCTATATTCTATTCCTATAACAAAAAAAATCCATGTTAAGACCCCGGGAGTCTATGCTATTTGGCTAAAAAAAGATTCAGACGCCTACAGAACAATTAAGGACAGAACTGATAGCATTGAGTTAAGGAAGATAAAGAGAAATATATCAGAGATTATTACGAGCCCTAATATTTGCATTTATGTAGGAAGAACAAAGGGAGAGGGAAAATCTGATCTTTGCGTAAGATTGAATAATCATTCAAAAAAGGGACCTTTTTTTGAATGCTGGAAGAAACTTTTTGGTGAAGAAGAACATCTCTGTAATAACACAACTGTCACCTTCGCTGAGGAGAAAGATCATCTTCTTAGATTCTATTTAGAAAATTTTGCTATCTCACACTTATTCCCAATATTTAATCCCTATCTGGAAAGCTAACTATCCTCACAAAATGCTAATCTCCCCCAATAAAAAAATTTATTTTCTTTCTGATTTTCACCTTGGCGCTCCCGATCATGAGAGCAGCTTAGTAAGAGAAAAAAAGATCGTTTCTTTTTTAGAAAGCATTAAGCCGGATGCTTCGGAAGTTTTTATTTTAGGCGATATTTTCGACTTTTGGTACGAGTATAAAAAAGTTGTGCCCAAAGGCTACGTAAGGTTATTTGGTAAACTTGCTGAGCTTACTGATAGCGGAATAAAAGTGTTTGTTTTTATAGGCAACCACGATATGTGGATGAGCGGTTATTTTGAAAAAGAAATGGGCATTACGGTTTACTATGAGCCACAAACATTTGAATGGAACAATAAAAAGTTTTTAATTGGCCATGGTGATGGCCTGGGGCCAGGCGACCATGGTTATAAATTCCTGAAAAAAATATTCAGGAATAGGCTATGTCAGTGGATGTTCGGGCAATTGCACCCCAGCCTTGGTATAGGCCTGGCAAATTATTTTAGCAGGAAGAGCCGGGAAAAAACGGGCAGCACCGATAAACATTTTATGGGTGAAAAGGCCGAATGGCTTGTTATTTATTGCAGGCAGGTGTTGGCCAAAGAACACTTTGATTATTTTATTTTCGGGCACAGGCATTACCCTGTAGATTATGAACTGAATTCAACCAGCCGCTATATAAATCTTGGTGACTGGATACTCAATTTTACCTACGCAACGTTTGACGGTAATGATATTGAATTAAAAAAATGGGAATCGTAAAAAACCTTTGCTTCATCCTGTTACTGTTTGTGCCATTGCTTAAAATTATGGCCGCAGATACCACTATAAACCTGCTTGCGCAAAAAACAATACCGGGCAGCTATACCAATTTTTATACTGACAACCTTAATAACATTTACTTAGTAAGTACAGATAACCAGGTTAAAAAATTAGACGATAAATATGATTCTGCGGGTGTATTTAACGATGTACGCCGTTATGGAGATATATATTCAATGGATGTAAGCAACCCGCTTAAAATAATTGTTTTCTATAAAGATTTTACCACTATTCTTGTACTTGACCGTTTTTTTAATACACTTAATACTATTGACTTGCGTAAGTACGGAATTTTGCAGGTAAAGGCGGTTGCGCAGAGCTATGATAATAACTACTGGATTTTTGACGAGTTGGATAATAAAATAAAGAAGCTTGACGATAACGGCAATGTTCTGTTGGAAACCGCCGACTTCAGGGTGCTATTCTCAGAACAATACGAACCCACCCGCATAATAGATAATGACGGATCGCTTTACCTGTACGATACAAATAACGGCTGGCTTATTTTTGACTATTACGGCGCATTAAAACAAAGGGTGCAGGTAAATGGGTGGAAAAATGTGCAGGTGGCAGACAAAAATTTATTCGGGCACGACGACAGGTTTCTTTATTTTTCAAACCCCCGCGCATTAAATATTCAGCAGGTAAAAACAAATATCAATCTCGCATCCGTCATAAAAATGCAAAAACTGGGTAATAAATTTTTTGTTCTTACAAAAGATGGCCTTTCCATTTATACACTTCAATAACTTTGTTGCATGGAAGACTTTCTGCAAAAAGAGATATTAAACAACAGCATTCAAACCTATCTTGAAGTATTTGGCGTTATATTAATTGCATTTATTGTTAAGCGGTTTATTTCAAAATATTTTGCTGAGCTGCTTTATAAGGTCTTTACAAAATCGGGCAAAAGTTTTCATAAAGATCCTTTTCTTGAGCTTATCATCGGCCCGCTTGAAATATTCCTGTTCCTGTTTATTATAGTTATCGCATTTGATAAATTGACCCTTCCTTCGTTTTTACATTTCAAAGTATTCCGCGACGTTTACTTCAAGGCTTTGCTGGAGTCTGTTACAAATACGGCGCTAATTATTGTATTTATAAGGCTGTGCATACGCTTTGTAAAATTTGCCGCGCTGATACTGGAAGAAAAAGCAAGCAATGCCGGTGGAGAGAATACAAGCCAGTTAATTATTTTTTTTAAAGACTTTTTGCGCGTTTTTCTTATTCTTATCGGTGGCCTGCTTGTTCTGCATTTTTCTTTTCATTACAGGGTTAGTAATTTTCTTACCGGGTTAAGCCTTATTGGCGCAGCTATTGCCCTTGCCACCAAGGAAAGCCTTGAAAACCTTATAGCTTCTTTTATTATTTTTTTTGACAAACCTTTCAGCACCGGCGATACTGTAAAGGTGCAGGGGTTTAATGGCGTAGTTGAAAAAATTGGCTTGCGGAGTACCCGCATACGTACCGACCAGAAAACATATATTACCGTACCTAATAAACAAATGGTAGATACCATTCTTGATAATGTTACACAACGCACGCAACGCAGGGCAGAAATAAGCCTGGAGCTAAGTTTATCTGCTACCGCCGAAGAACTGAAAAATATAACTGCGGCTATTAAAATGATATTGCAGGATGATGTGATAGAGGACAGCATTGTTTTTTTAAGCGATACCGGTACAAAGGCTCATGTTATTACTGTACAGTATTTTACTTCGATGGCGCAGACGCTAAAGGAATTTTATGCCTTTCGCGAACATATTAATCTTGAAATAATTGAACTGCTTAATAAGAATAATGTTTCCCTTGCGGCTGCAAGCACAGACATCGTGATGACGGAAAAACGTGAATCATCAATCACCAGGCATGAAAAGGGTTAACCTGCACTTTTTTCGATTTATATGAATGCGTAAACAATTATTTTCAGCTAACACGCCATCAAGATGAATGTAGTACCTTTTTCTAATTGAGAATCAACCTTTATAGAATAGCTAAGAGCAGTTGCAAGATCTCTTATAAGATGAAGGCCAAGCCCGTTTCGTGTACCAATAGATGCATCGTTTGTAAACAATACCTGTTGCTGCGCCTCAGAAATACCGGGGCCATTATCGGTGATTGAGAGGTATATTTTGCCGCCTTCCTGCCATGCCTTCCATTCAATATAACCATTTATTTTATTCTTCAATGCTTTTATGGCATTGGTGGTAAGGTTTCTTAATATCGTCTTTAAATAATTCTCATCAGTATCTATTACAAGATCGCCGGGAGGAGTGACAAAATTTATTTGCAGTTCTTTTGTGCCGGGGTAAGTATGCTGCATTTCATTAAACAGGTTAGTAACCTGCACCCTTGTTATCTCAGGTTTAAAATTATTCATTTGCCCCTTGCTCCATAACAACAGGTCCTCCATTATATTTAAAAGATCCTGTGCAGAATTTGTTATTCGTTGCTTGTGTATTAAAGGATCAGTTTTTTCAAGAAGGTCAGGCGCTTCTTTTTGAAGATATAAAAAATTTATAAGGCTGGCTACCGGGCTGCGAAGGTCGTGGCTGAGAATAGCGAAGAACCTTGTTTTTATTTTGTTTGCTTCATCAAGGCGGCTATTTAAATTTTGCAGTCTGATATTAACTTTTTTACGGTTGCGGCTTCTAAGAAAAAGCAATCCCCCGATTATGAATAATAGCACAAGGCCAGCTATATATAACCATCGTTGTTTTTCCCCGTTACTTATGGTAAGTTTGCTTATTTGTATTTCTTTATCGCGCAGGTCTATCTGGCGTTGGGCTTCCAGTTGCTGAATGGTCTGTTTATTATTAGTATTGTAAATGGAGTCATTATAGATGGAGTATTTTTTATGCATTTCTAAGGCACCTTTATAATCTCCGTTAATCGAATCAAGCTCAGAGATAAAAAGGTAATTATCCATCAGGGCGTCAAAGTTCTTATTTTTTTTATTTATGATCAATGCACCGGATAAATAGTCATTGGCCTTTTTTAAATAACCGGTTTTTATATTAACTATACCAATGTTATTATTTTCATTAGTACTGTAATCGCCGAATCTAACAGCATCTATATATACGCCCGCAATATTATTATAAAGCATCCCTAATTCATAGTCATTTCCAAGAGAGTCTTCTATTGCGATTGCTTTCGCATAGTCTGCAACTGAATTCTTAAAATCTTTTTTGTCTTTGTAAGTGGTTGCCATATCATTCAGCATAGCGGCCATTCCATTTTTATCATTTAACTCTTCGTACAGGGTTAATGCTTTTTGGTAATAATGCAATGTTTCGGTATCCTTCTTAAGCCCGTCGTAAGCATCTGCCTGCCCCCCAAGGCATTGCGCCATACCATATTTATTTGCCAATGATTGATAAAGGGCAAAAGCTTTGGTATCGTAATCCAGCGCTTTAGCATAATCATCAGTTTTCAGGTACACACTGGCAATATTGTGTAAACACAATGCTTCATCGGGATAGTCCCTTATATCTTCAGACACCTTCAGGCATTTCATATAATACTCTAATGCCCTGGGATAATATCCCTGTAAATTATATACTGACCCTTTATTTAACGAACCCTTATTCAGCATTATCTTATCACCCGTTTGCATGCTTACCAGTATAACGGTATCAAAGTAATTTAAAGCTTCCGGATAATCTCCTTTTCTCCAAAAATTCAACCCTAACGAATTAGATGATTTTATAACCCCGGTTTCCCAATTGAGCTTTTTCGCGAGCAGTAACGCATTCTTCCCATATTGTAACCCCTTATCTATATCGACTGTAGAATATAATCCTGACAGCCTGTACAGAACCTTTACTTTAATGGTATCTTCTTTTTGTTTGGGCAGTTCTGTTAATAAGCTATCTATCAATGCCTGCCCCTCCTTTTGCCCAAGTACGCAAAAAGGCAGAAAAAATAATAATAGGGAAAACATCTTTCGGTTCATAAAATAAAGTAAGTGCATTATTGAAAAAGCCCCTCTACATTTTTCCTGAATGTTTTTCCTAACGGCAGGCTTATTTTATCCAGGTAAACATTCCTGGTGTCAACTTTATGTATATAATGTTTTTGCACTGCAAAACTGCGGTGTATGCGTATGAACGACCGGAAACTTTCTTCCTGCAAAAGGTTGCCTATACTTTCCAGCACACAATATTTTTTTTGGGGGGTAACAATACTTGTATAATCTTTTAGCGCTTCCAGGTAAAATACATCGTGCAGTTTTATTTTGGTTTTTTCATGCCCCTCTTTTATAAAGATGGTATCGTTGCCTAACGCGTGTTCAAAAAGGGTTGCCTTTTCTTTTATTTCCAGGTATTCTTTTGTGCGCTGCATAACAACATCGAACCGTCGTTGCGTAAATGGTTTTGTTACCAGGTCGAAAGCTGCTGCTTCAAAAGCATCCACAGCATGATCGGGGTACGAGGTTATGAAAATACAGACCGGCACCTGCATTAACTCCTGCCGCAGTTGCAACCCGCTCATATCAGGCATGCCAATATCTAACAACAGCAGTTGAACAGGTTCTTTGGCTATATGAACCAATGCTTCAGCGGCGGTAGCGTAAACGCCTCTTACCTGAATAAAGGGGTAACGGCGTAAATTTGCCACTACCGTAAGCCGGTCAATTTCATCGTCATCCACTATCAGGCATTTATAAACACTTTTTACCTCCATGCAGGCATTTTGCTAAAAATATAACATTTTAAAGCATACTGAAGACTTCCTGAAAATAAAAACATTGAAAATAGTATTTATTCATCTGCCTGATCGTTTGTTCATAGATTTGCATTATATACAGCAAAGCAGATTTTGCAGCTTTACCAAAGAGAAATTCACCAGGAAATAATTGCCGCGGTGCGGCAGGCAAATTACAGATTGCAGCAACTTCTTTAGCCCGGGGAATGTATATACCAACTATAGAAAACAACAATATAATCACCAGGTTGAAAGTAATAAAGGGGGATTGAGAGATAACCACATGAAATACCCTTATTTTATTTCCCATTCCTCACATCATAAAATAATAAGCCAGCGCCTGGCAAAGAACACCCGCTGACAGGCCGGCATAAATTTCCTTTCCTGCATGTTCGTTAAGCAACAACCTCGCAGTGCATGTTGCCCCGGCTATTATTATGATCAGGGAAATATCAACGCCCAGGTAAATGTGGTAAAATAAACTTGTTAATATTACAAACATCATGGCGCCGCCAACACCCATTGCATGCATACTTATTTTAAAAAAATTATTTACAATTAACCCCACCACCGTTGCAAAGCCAATACCAAGATAAAAGAACTTTAATACTTCGGGCTGATCGGCCCAGTGCAGGCTAAGATACCACATCCACCAGTAAAAGAACATTGTAATAACGTATGGAATTATTCTGTCCCTCTGGGTTCTTAAATAAATATTGTCAATGAATTTTAGCTGGGCGAGAAGAAAGACAGAAAATGCGGGGAAAAGGGCTGTCCATGTAAATACACTTATTTTACGCAGAAACATCTGAACCGGGCTAATATTCTCAAATGCATAAGGAAACCGGATGGTAAGCCATAAAAAAATATAAGTTGGCACAAATAACGGGTGAAAAGCATACGAACATATTCTTGCCAATACGCGTAAAAGCGTTGGCTGCGGCATTACAATATTATTATCCTCCATTATATGATATTTAGTAAGTGGTTGGCCGGTTACACAAAATAGTTACAATTCTTTTCTAAGCCTTGCCACGGGAATATTCAGTTGTTCGCGGTACTTGGCAACAGTACGGCGTGCAATATTATATCCTTTTTCCTGCAGTAATTCTGTAAGGTGTTCATCACTTAATGGTTTTTTCTTGTCTTCGCCTTCAATCATATCGCTTAGTATCTTTTTTACTTCGCGTGTGCTTACTTCTTCCCCGCTGTCGGTACTTAATGATTCGCTAAAGAAAAATTTCAGCCTGTATGTGCCAAACTCCGTTTGTACAAATTTGCTGTTTGCAACCCGGCTTACAGTGGATATATCAAGGCCGGTAACTTCAGAAATATCTTTTAATATCATCGGCCTAAGGGTGGTTTCGTCCCCGGTTAAAAAAAATTCTTTCTGGTAGTTCATTATGGCATCCATTGTACTGTACAATGTATGCTGCCGTTGCTTTATCATATCAATGAACCATTTGGCCGAATCTATTTTTTGCTTTATAAACATCACGGCCTCTTTCTGGCGTTTATCCTTTTTGCTTCCTTTATCATACTCCTTCAGCATATCGCGGTAGCCTTCGCTAATACGCAGGTCAGGTGCATTTTTTGAATTAAGGGTAATTTCCAGCTTGCCGCCCGTATTAAGAATAAAGAAATCGGGGATAATATAGGTTTCGGCTTTATTTATCTCCCCTACATTGCCGCCGGGCTTGGGGTTAAGCTTTATAATAGCGCCAATAACATCTTTAAGGTCATCATCCGTTAAATTTAGCCCTCTCTGAATTTTTTCGTAATGCTTTTTGGTAAACTCATCAAAGTATTTATCCAGTACCTGTATGGCAAGGGCCACATTTTTACCCCCCTCAAACTGGCGTTGTAATTGAAGCAGCAGGCATTCCTTAAGGTCCCTGGCACATATTCCCGGGGGGTCAAATTGCTGTATTTTCTTAATTATTTCTTCAATTTCCTTTTCTGTGGCAATTATATTTTGCCTGAAGGCCAGGTCATCTACAATAGAAGATAATTCTCTCCGCAGGTAACCATCATCATCCATGCTGCCTACTATTTGTTCAGCCACTTTAAAATCTTTTTCGCCCAGCGAAAGCATGCCTAATTGGTCAAGCAGCATTTCATGAAAGCTGTTTTCTATCCTGAAAGGCATTGACTTTTTATCGTCAAGCTCGGGGTAATTCTCGTCGCGCAATTTATAATCGGCAACATCGTCATCGCCCTCACCCACATATTCGCTTAAGTCAATATTACCATAATCCTCGTCGCTTCCGTCTATCTCATATTCCTCGGTTGATTCCATCTCGTCTTTTCCGTCTTCGCTAAACTCGTCATCATGGCTTTCTTCTGTTACTTCAAGTGCCGGGTTTTCTTCCAGTTCTTCTTTAATACGTTCTTCCAGGTTAGCCGTAGGTATCTGCAACAGTTTCATTAACTGAATTTGCTGCGGCGACAGCCTTTGTAATAGCTTTTGTTGTAATGATTGGCTCAGTGACATTCTTACTACAGGTTTACAACTTTAAAAATCTAACAATCAATTAAGTGCGTAAATTTACGCACAAATAGCACTTTTATGCAGAAAACCGGTTTAGTTATGCTTTTTATAATTTTTTTTGCGTTTTCTGCATCTGCCCAATTACAGGCAGATAGTGTGCAAAATAAATTAAAGACTTCATTTGCAGTAAAAGACAGCCTGCAATTCAAAACATTTTTTTCATATTCTGTTTTACCGTCAAATTTTTATTCCTCACATCTGCCTTTTTTCTGCGATAAAGAATTAAAAATTCAAAAGGCCATAAAACTGCCCATAAAGTTCCGGCTTGGCTCGGTGCAATACTGCGACTGGCTGGAAGGTAAGCCTTAAAATATATTTAAGATATATTTAATGTTATCTTAAGTAGCATTTATTACAACAAGGCACGAAATAATCGATTTTTAATTATCGCAAACCTAACACTAAAATATAAAAAAAAGGGGCTTTTACTGGTTACAGCAATGGCTGTACTGATAGTTGTTATAACGGCTATAATCTATAATGTTTTAAATACAGCCGGCATATCAGCCAGGAGCAATCGAAATATCTTTATACTGTTATCCATAAGCATCGCCTGCTGTTTTTTAGTATTATTTGCTTTTTATCAAATGATACTGCGGAATGAAGAAATGCGCAAAAAAACAGAAGCCGGCCTGGTTGATGCTAAAAATATTGCTGAAACAGCAAATAAAGCCAAAACGAATTTTCTTGCCACGATGAGCCACGAAATTCGTACACCCATGCATGGCATCATTGGCAATATTTCTTTGCTTAATGAAACAAACCTGGATACTGAACAGAAAAAACTTATAAAAAACATACACCGCAGCAGCCTGTTGTTATTGGCGGTGGTAAATGATATAATAGATTTTTCGTATATAGAAACTGGCAAAATTCCCCTGGAAAACACTCCGTTTGTCCTTCGTGATTGTTTGAATGAGATATTTACTGCTGACGGCGCACCGCTGAATGAATCAAAAATTGAATACTTTATTGATGATAAATTACCGGCCTTAATTGAATGTGACCCTGTAAGGCTGCGCCAGATATTGATGAGTATCATCGGCGACTCAATTAAGGTTAACGACCAGCAGGTAATAAAACTTAGGGTGAGTTTATTAAATGAAGATGAAGACCATTTGAATATTGAGTTTAATATTTCCAAAACAGCAAACCCTGTTTTAAACAACCCCGGGCCCGGCTCTTTTGGAGCAGGGGAAGAAGCAGATACAAACGGCAGCCTTTTTGGTATTTCTTCCTTAAGATTTTCAATTGCCGGAAGGCTTGTGTCCCTGATGGGGGGGAATATAAAAATGATAAATGAAATGGAAAACGGGAATAGGGTAATTTTCTCGATAAAGGCAAAAAAAATTGATCACAAGTCTTCTGAAAAATATTTTAACCAAAGAAGGCCCATTGAGTGGCTGGATAATGAAATGGCCGGAAAAATACCGCTTAAGATATTAACAGTAGATGACCATGAAATGAACCAGGTTTTACTGGTGCAGATATTAACTAAAATGGGTTATACCTGTAAAACAGCGCGTAACGGTGCCGAAGCAGTTGGCCTGGCAATTGAAGAAAAATTTGACATTATTTTCATGGATATTCTTATGCCGGTAATGGATGGTGTTGACGCAACAAAAAGAATTAGGGAATACTATGTTAATACAGATACCCCTTTAATTATTGGCGTAACAGCCAATGCCTTGCTACAGGAAAAACAAAGAGGTTTTGAGGCAGGCATGAACGATTTTCTTATAAAGCCTTATAAGGCTATTGATGTGCAAAACATGCTTGAAAAATGGACAGCCCTTGTTTTTAAGCTTAAATACGAACTGTAAGCAGAAGTTGCCATACACCTTTTTAAAAATGACAAAATGTAAGCGCTTTAAAGCTTACTCTGTAAGATTAGAAACTAATATAGAAGGCAGGGGTTTTATTGTTTGCTTTGCCCTACTTTTAAATATTCCTGCAGGGCTTTTACATATTCTTCAAAGGCTTTTATACCTGCCTGGGTTATGCGGCAGGTAGTGTTTGGGTAGTTATCCTTAAATTCTTTTACTACTTCAATATAGCCCGCCTCTTTAAGCTTTTGTACCTGTACGCTTAAATTACCTGCAGTGGCATTTGTTTTCTCTTTAATAAAAGTAAATTCCGCTTCCTTTACGCTTATAAGCAGGCTCATTACGGCAAGCCGCAATTGCGAGTGTAATATGGGGTCTAATTCTTTAAACATTTCCTTTTTTTGCTTTCTGGTATTTTCTTCTTAAGATCAATCCCGGTATAAACCAGGCAAGTTGTGCGCCTGCCGCTCCATAAAGTATGTCGTATGGCCATGTAGTGTACATGGCCGCTATGGCCATTACCCAGCATGCAAGGCCGCCAATTGTCATAGGTGTAAACCTGGTTGCAAAACCGGTGGCAAATGTTGGAATGCCATACAGGATAAGAAAAACTGAATTTGCAGCCGGCACATGAAATTTATTGGCGTAATACGAAAGCAGGAATATGCCAATCCCAAAGCTTATCCAAATACCTCCTACCGCAGAATCGGTGTATCCCGAAAATCTTTTCCTGCGTTTTTCACGAACAGAAATGATTACCTGCACAAATACTGCCGCAATGGTTAAATACCAAATATTGTCCAGTGCGGGCATATTCAATTTAACACCAATAAAAGCAACTATAGAGCAAACAGTAATAACGCCGCCCCACATAAGGGCGCTTATAGCGGTATCTTCATAATCACATTTTGCCTTATTGATCATTCTGGCAATCAGGTCAAGGCTTTCCTGTTCTGATAATGGTTGTTCATCCTGCATGTTGTTGCTTTTTAAAATGAGCATTTAACAGTGAAAATTTTTCGTCTTCCATTGTATTTATTTTATTGCCGTTGGTATTTTGCACGCAATAAATAACCGGGTATAAGCCACCCCGTTATCATTGCAACAGATAGCATAAGCATCTGGTAGTCGTAAGGCAAAAAAGTAGCGACAACCGATAATACCCAGCAGCAAACAGCGCCAAATATCAAAGGCCCAAAACGAAGAATGATACCTGTTAAAAACAACGGCATGCCATATAATGATAATATAATTGGAAAAATGTGCAGAAAGTAAGTATCGCCAATAAGCCTTCCGATTAAAAACCCAATAAGAAATGAAAGTATCACATAGGTTAGCCAAACGTAACCTATTATATGCCCGGTATAAGTTTTTACTTTTTGCCGGCGGTGTTTTTTTACAATATAATACACCTGGTAAGCAAGCGCCACCCAAGATAACGACCAAACAAGGTAATGTTTCTCGTAATGGTAAAAATGAAACAAAATAAATTCAGCAACACTGCAAAAGAAAATAAGCCATCCCCAAAATAAAAATAAGTGGCCATCTTCGTTAAAACGGCCTTTTACTTTGTTTATCATACTTTCTATCAACCGTAAACTTTCTTCAGGTGAAAGCGGTTCGTCAGTTCTTTCCATAGCGTATCATTAAATGGATGTAGCAGCGCTGTAAGTACAACGCTGCTAATTTTTTTTACAAACAACATTATTGGCATAATGCAAGCTGGGCTATAGCCTGCTGTTTGCCCCACCTTGGGTTAAAACCTGCCGGTTGTTCTGCATTATACAGGCTAACGGCCTTTTCAAAAACAGGTTTAGCCTTGTCTTTACCACCACCGTATTGTGTAGGTGTGTTAAACAGGCTCATGCCCTGCAGGTAATATAACCTTGGATTGTTGGGGTTTAACTGCATGCCTTTTTGCAGTGTTGTGCTTGCTGTTACTCCATAGGTTGCATAACGTGTTGAAGGATCAACCATCATTTGCTGTGTGGCAGCCATATTACGCAATGCGCATATTTCTGATTTATCAGCATTAGATGCTGCTAATGGTTCGGCCTTATCTGTTAAGGCGTTTATTTTTTCGGCGTTAGCATCTTTGTCACCGCCAGGCATCCAGCCTGCTGTTGTTAGGGCAAGGGCAGCGTAATAATAAGGTTGCCATTGCGTTTTTTCAGCATCGCCAATTCTAACAAACATGTCAGAAAGCTTTTGAAGATCGGCAGTTGTTTTGGAAGAATCAAATAAGGCAAGGTTTTTTTGCATGGCAGCAGCGTACCTGTCGCTTTGTGCAAATGCAACCAGCATGGCGCTGCAAAAAAGAATGGAAAGCGTTATGCGTTTCATACATTGATAGTTTTAAGAATTGTTATTGTTGTGTTTTTTCGTTTTTTAATTTTATATACTCATCTTCAGCGGTGAAAATATTATTGCTGTGGTAAGCGTCAAAGTATTGAATAGCAAGGCCAAAACCCCAGCCAAGCATTGGCCATTTGGGCCAAAAATAACTCCAGGGCCCGGAAGAGAAGAACCAGATACCTACAAGAAAAGCGTTTACAAAAAAGTAAACAGTGCAGGTTTGTTTAAAGGCAGCCCTTCTTTTGGCTATTTTCCAAAGCGCTTCATCCTTTTGTTGTTCGGTATGCATATAGTTGATTTTTATTGGTGAAAACATGGTGAATTTTTTATTGTTTATAAAAAGTTTGTTTACGCTTTTTTGTTTTGTTCGTCTTTAAGTTTCTTCTTCAACTTTTCAAACTCTCTCTCTTCTGAGAATGCGCCGGTATTTAAATAAGCATCAAAATATTGAAAGATTATACCTACGCCCCAGCCCAACATCGGCCACGCAGGCCAGAAGTACGATTGCATGCCAGTAGTATAAAACCATATTCCTACAAGCAGGGCATTGATAACAAAGTATATCGCGACCGATAACTTAAATGCCGATCGTTTTTTTGCAATTTTCCACAAAGCATCATCCTGCACTTTATCCAGCATTTTTGCAATAAGTTTCAGGCTCTCCTGCGGTGATAATTCTTCTTCCTTTTGCTGATCATCCATGGTGGTTAGGTTTATGTTTTTAAAGTTCAAAAAGTTCACTGGTTCCAGAAGTTCATAAGTTCCTGTGTATTTTCAATTTTGTTTTTTTTAAATCCGGTATCGCAATCTTGCGCTCCTTAAACTCGTGAACCCGTGAACCTGTGAACTTCTGGAACCCGTTTTACAAGTTATTATTTATCGCGTCCTGCGTCCTGTCAACACCCCAGCTAATAAAACAACCGATGAAATAAAACCTTTTTGCCGGTGGTTCAACAGGCTGTTTTACCAGGCCGCTGAACGAATAATTGTATCCATATACTGCATCGTATCCCAACACATTAGTCATACTTGCAAACAACACTATAAATGATTTTGGATTTGTTTTGCCCAAACTGGGTATATATTCAGCGCTGAAATTAAGGCTGTTATATGGTTTGGTTAACCCCTGGTCTGCCAATTGATATTTGCCGTTGCTAAGCATAAAGTTGTAATAGGGCCTTCCTGTAGCCCAGGTGTAGGTTGCATTAACACCCATTTTCAGTTTAGTAAAAAAGCGCTTTGTTACTAACGATGCTGTATGTGTAGCCGCATAATTTGGCTGCAGCATTTCAGTATAATTAAGATAATTGCGTTTGGTGTCAATATAACTATAGCTTATCCAGTAGTCAACGTTCTTAATGGTTTTTTTATCCCGGAAAAATACATCTATTCCCTTCGCATACCCTGAACCGCTGTTGTTATAATTAAAATAATTGTAGCCGACAGGGATTGTTTTTATAAGGTCATCATACGTTTTATAATAGGCCTCCACGCGGAATATTCTTTGTGGGTTCATCAATTGATAATTGATGAGGTAATGCGTTGCTTTTGTAAATCCAACATTTTGTGAATAAAACAATTGTGTGTTCTCGGGTTTTTGAAAGAATTGCCCGTATGCGAGTGAAAATTGTGCATCCTTACTAACTTTATAGGCAAGAGAAATACGCGGGGCAACATCTGCTTTATTTATTACAGATGAATATTCAAACCGGGCGCCTATTTGCGCGGCTATTTCGTTGGTTAAATAAATACTTGTCTCAGCAAAAGTTGCGGTGTAATTGTCAATCAGCCTCCTCAATGTATCATTATAGGTAAACTTGTTTGCATTATACCAATACTCGCTTCCAAAACGCAATGTGCTTATACCCCAAAGTTTCTTTTCAAATACAACCCGTGCTTCTGAAAGATCTTGCCTGTTACCGATAGTAAAATTTTTATAATTCATCCAGTACTCATACGCGGGAAATTGTTTTGGTTTATTATTCTGGTCCTGCACCTGCTGTGTAATATCATCCTTGTTAGTGCTATAGCTTGCACCCAGGTTCATCCTCCAGCCCCTTCCCAAATTTTCTTTCCAGCTAAAATTGTTATACCAGTTAAGATTTTTTAATCCGAAAGCATTTTTTAAATAGGCGCTGTCAATATCGGGCCTGCGTAAACCTAAATTGCTGTACGCAAAAGTGGTATAATATTTTATCATTCCTCCGCTCTTTGTCTTTATCCTAAAATTCGCGTCCCCACTGTGAAATTGAGGTAAAATATAGTAATCAGGCGTTTGTTTTACTAAGCTAAAATATAACCCCACATTTACATAGTCATAACTAAAGCCCCAGGAAGATTTCTTATCTTTTGCCAATTGCTGTGTACCTGCCCCAACAACTATTGGAGATATGGAAGCATCTACTTCAGATTTTTCCGGCAGGTCAATAGATTCAAGCAATACTACCGATGACAATGCCTGGCCGTACATTGCAGAATATCCTCCTGTACTAAATACAGTTCCTTTAAAAAGAAATGGCGAAAACCTGCCGCGGCTGGCTATATCGGGCACACTGGAGAAATAAGGGTTGTTTACCAGGTTGCCATCAATAAATTGTTTTGTTTCATAACCTGCGCCACCGCGCACAAACAGGCCTTCCTGTTCACCAACCTGCTGTGTACCCGGCAGTGTTTTTAACGCGGCGGTTATATCAGCGTTTGAACCTGCGGTAGTTGCTACATCTATTGAACTTAAAACAGTACCCCTTTGCTTATCCCCTGCCGCAAACGAACCCGCAGTAACTGTTACCGCACGTAACTCGTCTAATTGTTCTTTTAAAGATATCTCAATAGTAATGGGTTCGTTTGCAATGTTTACGTTTTGATCATAAGTTTTAAAACCCATGCTGGTTATCTCAATAATGTGGGCGCCTTTTTCTGTTGTGGTAAATTTAAAATTGCCAAGCGAATCAGATGTAGCGCCATCATAGGTATCTTTTAATGTAATACTTGCGCTTGCAAGCGGCTTATTCCTGTTATCTTTTACCTTACCACTTATTGTTACCTGTGCATATAAAAAATGGGTGGCTATAATAAGTATTGTTAATAATGTTAGTTGCTTTTTCATAACACTTTGCTTTGATTACACAAACATAGAGTAGTTTATAAAATAAACCAAATTATTTATTAAATAAAAATCGGGAATGTGATGAGCGGATGAAAAAGGCGGTAAACGAAGGGATTTTGGAGGTAGGCGAGGTTGCCTGAACTGGGATTTGGGGGCAGCGGGGCTGATTAGATTTGACAACTTTTTGAAAGTTGTCAAATCTGCGGTGCGAAAAGGTGGCAAACTTATACGGCGTTATGCCCAATCGGGGCTACCTGTTTGTAGAAAAAAATATATGCCGCTGTTTTTTGGTGCCCCATCGGGGCTACCCCTCTTGTAAATGAATACGACCCTCCTAACAAGGGCATAAGAGGCTTTGTGTGGGAATTTAGACAACAAGTATAGCTTTTGGAAAATTTTAGAATTTTCCAAAGGCTTCAGGCAGCGGCTATGTGAATTATGAGTTTTTAAAAAGCCATCCGCGCTTTGAGGCGGCGTTTCTCAATTTTTTTGCTTTTTTGTCTATTTGATTATTCGGCAACCCTGTAAAATCTATAAAAGCATGGCCATCAAATGGGTCATTATTTTCTTCACAGTGCAGGTTTTCTGTTTCACATTCAACAGGTATTACAGCCATTACTCCAAATGATTTGTTTACCCCTGAACTTGTAAAATGTTCAAATGATGCTTTAGCCGAAAACTTATCCCCATTATAAACTGAAAGTTTATTTTCATCTTTGGGTGTAGGTTTAAATGCCTGCGAGGCAACAGAAAAAACTTGTGTTGAAATATTGCCGGCCTGCACAAACGAAGGGTGTACCTGCCTTAGCAATAATGTATTGTTATTCATCTAAGCTTTCAGTATAGTTAACAGCTTTTTATTTAATAATTGCCAATCCTCCCTTCGCTTCAGGTCCAGGGTTAGCTCTTCCACATTGTCATTGGTGTGATTAAGGGCCTGGTAAAATGCTTTTTTGCTTTCAAGATCAATATTAAGCGAAACATCGTGATCTCCGTTTATCCATTCTGCCTGTATCCCGCCATTTATGGTAGGGTATAGATATGGCAATGGCAAAGATGAATCATAAGAATTTTCAAAAACTACGGAGAACCATTGTATATCCTCTTTTTTTGGGGCGATACCCCCTCCATTTAACCAGCCATCCTGTAATAAAGAAATTTCATTTAACCTTTTAGCTATGTTCAAAGGGCCAGTGGCATTTCGGGGTATAATCCCTCCTGTAAAGGTTACCAGAACCTCTGCCGGCCCGTTTGTTTCAGGGGTCTCGTCCAATATAACACGGCCGTTTTCATATATGCCTTTAATAGTGCTGGGCATAAATATTATTTGTTGTAAAGTTAGCTAATTTTAGTTTCATCCCCGCACATCAGTATCGTTTTCCCGATGGCAGGAAAATGATTGGCAACCCTTTCTCTTAAGCTTTTTACTACGGGCTTATACATCGCCTAATTACCCGGCGTTATGCCCCATCGGGGCTACCTGTTTGTAGAAAATATATAAACGGAATATCGGGCAAGGAACAAGGAATCTTAAATTATGAACAAAAGAAAAATACAGGGTCACAGAGTTAAAGGAGTTATGGCACAGAGGGCACAGTACCGCCCGGGCGGTATTTCTCTGTGTACCTTTGTGAATTACCTCTGTGTTCTCTGTGGTAATGTATTTCCCCACCAAAGCCAGGAAATTTTAAATTAAAAATATATCCGTACAAAAACATTGTCATTGGTGTATAACTGTACGGACTAAATGCACCTTACCCTAATTTACCACCACTGCCGCCTTCATCATTGGATGAATTGAGCAATGATATGGGAAAGTTCCTACGGAGGTAAATGTCCTGGTATAGGTTTGCCCGGAAGCAATATTACCGCTGTTAAAACTCCCGTCGTCTGCGGTAACTGTGTGGGCAGTGTTATCATTGTTTGTCCAGGTAACCATTGTACCCGATGCTACTGAAAGGCTGGCTACAGAAAAACTAAAATTCTGGATATTTACTCTTGGGCCGTTCCCTGTATTATTCATTGATGAACCTCCCTTGCTGCAGGAATTAAAATTTACGATGCCCAGCATCACAATAACCAGCAGGGATAAGATGTGCTTTTTCATACAAGTGTTTAATAGAAAAACGCCTGGATCACCTTCTTTAGTTGCCTGGCATATTGATAAAATCAATATTAGGCTCTTATTTAACTTTTCTATTATTTAGAAAAAAGTGGATGACAATATAAAATAGCGCTTTGGATAAAGGAGGTTGGATTTGGGGACTTGATAGCAGAAAAGCTTTAAAATAACGTGAGTTCGGGATAAGAAAAAGATATTGTCCTGTAAGGAAAAAATATTGGTAACAGCGAATAAATTACTGTAAGGTGTGCCGGAGGTACACAATATATTGCATACCTCCGGCATGCTGTTATCTGATTGTATTTTTTCTACCAATATTTAGGTTCCGCTGGAACTTATTGAATTATAATTACTTACCCCGAACTCACGTTAAAATAAAAAGGCCGCTCCATTTGGAACAGCCCTGTATTAAAATTCGTACTTCGTACCTCTAACTTCGTACTTACTTTGTACCTCTAACTTCGTACTTATAACTTCTACTTATATTGCGGCATTAATCCTTTTGCCAGTTCAACCATTTTTTTAACACCATCATCAGGTAGGTTTCCTTTCTTAAATTCAGCAAGTACTTCAGGCAGTTTATTCTGCATTTCTAATAGGAAATGTTCCTCAAACGCTTTTACCTTTTTTACTGCTACTTCACGCAACAAACCCTGCGTACCAAGGTAAATAATAGCCACCTGCTTTTCTACTGAAAAGGGTGCGTATTGTGCCTGTTTAAGAATTTCCACGTTACGCGCACCTTTATCTATCACAAGTTTTGTAGCAGCATCAAGGTCGCCGCCAAACTTTGAGAAAGCTTCCATTTCGCGGTACAAGGCCTGATCAAGCTTAAGGGTACCTGCTACTTTTTTCATTGACTTTATCTGTGCATTACCACCTACGCGGCTCACGGAAATACCCACGTTAATAGCCGGGCGGATACCCGCGTTAAACAGGTTGCCTTCCAAAAATATCTGCCCGTCGGTGATGGAAATAACATTGGTAGGAATGTAGGCGGAAACGTCACCAGCTTGCGTTTCAATAATAGGCAACGCCGTTAGTGAACCACCACCCTTTGCAAGATGCTTTATTTGTTGGGGCAGGTCATTCATGTTTCTTGCCACCTCATCATCTGAGATAATTTTGGCAGCCCTTTCCAGCAAACGGCTGTGCAAATAGAATACGTCACCGGGATAAGCCTCGCGGCCAGGTGGCCTTCTCAGCAACAATGATACCTCGCGGTATGCCACAGCCTGTTTTGAAAGGTCATCATAGATAATAAGCGCAGGGCGGCCTGAATCGCGGAAAAACTCGCCAATGGCAGCGCCTGCAAACGGAGCGTAGAACTGCTGTGGGGCCGGGTCGGAGGCAGAAGCAGCCACTATAGTGGTATAAACCATTGCGCCATGATCCTGCAATGTTTTCATTACTCCTGCAACAGTTGATGCCTTTTGGCCAATTGCTACATATATACAATATACAGGTTTGCCTGCCTCGTAAAATTCCTTCTGGTTTATAATGGTGTCAATACAAATAGCAGTTTTACCGGTCTGGCGGTCGCCAATAACCAATTCACGCTGGCCACGGCCAATAGGTATCATGGCATCAATAGCCTTAATACCTGTTTGTAATGGTTCCTTTACCGGTTCGCGGTAAATAACACCGGGTGCTTTGCGTTCCAGCGGCATTTCGAATAACTCACCGGTTATAGGGCCATTACCATCAATCGGTTCGCCAAGGGTATTAATTACCCTGCCAACGAGGCCTTCGCCAACCTTGATAGAAGCTATCTGGCCTGTGCGTTTTGCTTTGGAGCCTTCCTTAATATCACCGCTTTCGCCCATCAATACCACACCAACATTGTCTTCTTCAAGGTTCAATGCAATGGCTTTGGTACCATTCTCAAAAACAACGAGTTCACCTGAGCGAACATTGTTAAGGCCATATATGCGGGCAATACCATCACCCACCTGTAATACCGTTCCAACTTCTTCCAGTTCAGCTGCCGAATTAAAGTTGCTTAATTGCTCCCTTAATATCGCTGAAATTTCGTCGGGTTTAATTTCTACCATATTTGTTTTATTTAGCAGCCCCCAGCCCCCGTCCGACCAGGTCGTCCGGGCGGGCCTAAAGGAGTGTTATGGAGGTTTAAAAAATATTTATTAAATTATTATTATTGCAAGGCAACTCTCGCCCCCTTTAGGGTTGGGGCTGCCTTGTTTACTACCTTATATTCCTTATATATACATTACCTATAAATTGCTTCTTAATATCTTTCAGGTCGCGCAATACACTTGCGTCAACAAGATTGTTATTAAACTCAAGTACAAAACCACCAATAAGGCTTTCATCAGTTTTAGTTTCAAGCTCTATGCTATCTATCCCGGACCCCTGCTTTACCTTATCTATAATAGTGTTTTTTAGTGAATCACCTATTACAACAGCGGTTGTAAGCTTTACTTTATGTATCCCTTTTATAGTATTGTACTGGTCAATAAAAGCGTTAACTATTTCAGGCAGGTCGCTTTCGCGGCCTTTGGCAATAAGCAGCTTATTAAACCCTTCTGTTATTGCGGTTACCTTGCCAGTTGTAATGGCGGTAAGAATGCTGTTCTTTTTATCGGCTTTAACTACAGGGCTGCGCAAAAGGTTCACAAAATCGCGGTTGCTTTTGCAAATCGCCTGCAAAAACTGCATATCTGCATATACCTTTTCCAACTGTCCTTTTTCTGTTGAAAGGCCAATCAAACTTTTTGCATACCGTGTTGCTAACCGTGGATTGGGCATAGTTTAAGTCAATTTTTTCTCCCCTTTAGGGGGAGTTAGAGGGGTGCTTAATTCATTTTCACAT